>CABVEG010000142.1 GCA_902497185.1 uncultured Eubacteriales bacterium
GTGGAGTATCGTAATATATCAAGATGGGTTAGGATCAGTACCCCTTCAATATATAAAAAAGTAATTCAGCTGGAAGGAAAAGGATATATTAAAAGCACTAT
Organism: uncultured Eubacteriales bacterium; assembly: GCA_902497185.1. GTDB lineage: Bacteria > Bacillota > Clostridia > Lachnospirales > CAG-274 > Gallispira. The sequence continues at coordinate 102 of CABVEG010000142.1, forward strand.
GGTTAAAGAAAGCAAGATGGCGGAGAAGGCAGTCTATTCTTTAACTGAAGAAGGGGAAAAGGAATTTGAAAAACTGATGCTTGAAATTGCATCTCAACCTATTCGTATATTCTTGGATTTTAATGCTGTAATAGTGAATTTAAACAGCTTATCATATGAAAATCAAATAGTTTGTTTAAACAATATTGAAAAAAACGTAAAGATTTTGAAGGCATATATAGAAGAAAATATTAATTGTAAAAAGGATATAGATGAAATCCCTGAAACAGGAAAGGCTGTTTTACAGCAGCAATTTATATTGGTACAGGCTATTGAAAAATGGATCGATTCGGTCAAAGAGGAAATTGAGAAACAGTAACATATGATCTATGAGAGCCAAAATTAAAGCTTGCTTGGCTTAAAATAAAAGGATGAGATATAAAGGAGCATTGACTTCTAATAAAACACGTAGGGTGTGAATTTATTTTCAATGCTCCATTATTGATTATAATAAAAATTATTTAAAATATACCATAGCTATTCTGCTCTTATAGCATCAAGTGCAGAGATCTTAATTGCGCTGTTGGCAGGATAATATCCTGAAGCTATTCCGACTAATACGGAAAATATAACTGAACTTATGGCAAGCCATATGGGTATTACACTTACTCTGTCGGTATTTACAAACAATACCATATAAAGTGTATTCCAGTCTATTATTTCTGTTTCTGTAGATACTATATTTATTATTGCAGATACAACATAGCTTATTAATGAGCCTAAAATTCCGCCTATAAGACCTATAAAGCCTGCCTCAAGTAAAAACATTGTACGAATATTTCCTACAAGGCAGCCAAGCGCCTTCATTACTCCTATTTCTCTTTTTCTTTCAGAAATAGCCATAATCATTGTATTCATAATGCCTAAGGCTGCAACAAAAAGAGAAACAACACCAAGTCCTGCAAACATAAGCTGCTTTTGTCTGACTTCCTTTTCCATAGGTTCTCTTATGCTTTCAAGAGAGCTTGTAGAAAATCCCATTTCATTTATTTCTTTTTCAACAGATGAAACATTTTTAATATTGTCAACCTTTACAGTAGCTGAACTGTAGCCTTCTTTTTCCTGATTGGTTAAGTTATTAATTTGATTGTATTTTTTAGTCAATCTTTTTAAATCCTCAATGTTAAAAATAAGACCGTCAGATGTTTCACTGCCTTTGTTATAGTCTTCTTCAAGTATACCTACAATTTTAAATTTTTGAATTACAGGCTTTTCATTTGCATTAGGATCCATATCACCTAAATTTAATTGAAATGTTGTATTTAATATATCAACATAAGGGTCAGGAAGCTCGGGGTCTGTGTTTTCTCCCTCAGGTCCATATAAATATGACCAATAATCGATATAATTACTGCCTTGAGGTCTTTGTGTATCATAAAGGCTGTATGCAAAGTATTTGCCTGCTAAGGCTTCTATAACATCTCCGCTGCCTGATGTGGCTAAATTTCTGCCGTCTGTAATTTCATAATCAAAAACATCAATGTTATCTTTTTTTATACCTGCAATATTAGTATAGTCTGTTTTATATCGTGAATTGTCATTCGCTGTTGAAATTCCCATTACAATATTACCTAAGTCGGCTTTAGGATTTACACCTATAACACCGGGAAGGCTTTCTATGTTTTTGACTGTGCTATCAGTTATTTTGGTGTCACTTCTTGCCTGATAAACTGTTATTATTTGAAGATCTCCCATTTCCGCAAGCATACTTTCCTGCGATATTTTCATAGCTATACCAAATGAAATCATTATAACTACTGAACAGCAGCCAACAATAACACCTAATACGGTAAGTATGGTTCTTGATTTATGGCGAAATAAATTATGTATACAAATATTAATCAAGTCCTGTATTTTCATCATCAGACCCCCAATTTACTTTGACTGTAGATGCTGCCTTTTTCTTCTTTCTTTTCTTAATAAAAATTATTATAAAAATTATTAATATGACCACACCAATCAAAGAGGTAATTATTATACCATTGTGAGATGTGTTTTCCTCGTCTTCAGGCATTTCTTCAATAGGAAAACTCTCGTCAATATATTCCTCTACTGTCATTGTACAAGGAAATTCAAGATTTTTCTGCTGCAGATTAGCATCTTCATATGAAACCTTTACTGTAAAGTTAACTTCTCCTGCAATTTCAGGTATAACTACAAAGTTTATTGTACCGCTTTTGCCTGATTCAAAGTTACCTAAATTTTGTACTGATGTAAGTGCCGTTACATCTCCCGTAATTTCAGCTTTTACATTAGAAAGCTCCCCTTTACCCTTGTTTACGTAGTTTAGGGTTACGGTTTGCTCCTGACCTACAGTTGCTGTTGCAAGAGGTTCAAGCTCTATTTCCAATTTATCAGGCTTATAAACAGGTATTGACACACTTTGGGAGGATGTAACCTGTTTTCTTTCGGTATTGTCTATATATTCATAGCTGAAATTAAGAGTTAATTTTACTGAGCCTGTTTCAGCAGTTGGAAGAACCTGCATACCTATAGACTGGCTTTTTGTTCCCTGAGGCGAAAGCTTTTCATAATAATAGGTGTTGGATGCCTGATGTATTGAAAGACCTTCACCTGTTTCAAGGCTCATAACAATGTTTTCTATTGATGTTGATTTACTTGTATTTTTGAATACAGCATCAAAGTTAAACATATTACCGTTTGCTATAGGTACACCGCCGTAGCTATATTTACTTACAATAATATTTGGTGTAGCAGTATTTGTCTTTGCGTCATCTTCTGCTGCTATTGTAGGCAAAACTACTTTTACTGATTCTGTACCTTGTGCAATTCCTTTGCCTGAGTCATATTTATATTTAAGCTCACCTGTTACTGTCTGTGATGTTGCAGTTATGTTGTTTATGGTTTTTCCCTTTAATGTTATGGTTTTGCTGTTTCCTGCCTTAATACCTCCTACATTTATGGAAGAACTTTTGTCCGTTAATATAATGCCTTCACCTGATTCCCAGTTTAATACACCTGATTTCAGATCTGTTGTACCAATGTTATTTATTGTTACATCAACAGAAAATTTTTGATTGCTTTTTAATGCTTTGTCAATATTTTCGGCTGTAATTTGCAATAATGGTTCTGCACCGTCTTCATCGTTTGGCTGAGTAGGTATACTTAATTTTATTGTATCAGAACCCTGTACATTGTCATTTTCAGATTTGTAATTATATTTCAAATCAGCTGTTATTTCCTGTGACGATGAGGAAAGTATTTTCTTTGTTTTTAGTTTAAGTGTTTTGCTTACTTCTTCTCCTGATTTTAATACGGGCAATTCAAATGTAGAACTGTCATCAAGAGGAATAAGCTCGTCGGAAAAAGTAAATGTAACTATTGGCGAAGTAATTGTTGTTTCGCCTATATTTTTTATTTTAACGGGTAATGAAAATTCCGTATTACTGCTTACAGGGGCAGAAAGGCTGCCTCTTGACACCTGTATTAATGGAGCAGAGCTTTTTGAAGTGTACTCCATAGGTATAAAAATTCTGTCAGTATATACACCCTGTGTAATACCATTATCAGATGAATTATAATTATAGCTTAATGTAATGTCTATTTCTTCTGATGCTGATTGAATATAATTAGCACCTTTAAGTCTTAGAGTTATGTACCTGCTTGTACCTGCGTCTATATCAGGTATCTGTATATTTCCCATTCCGTCAAGGGAATTAATTGAGTCGGAAAGTGCAATAGTCATTACAGGTCTTTTCATTTCTACTCCGCCTCTGTTTTTAATAATAAGTTTAACGGTAAATTCTTCATTTGCCTTGATAGGATGGGGTATTTCACCTCTTTCTATTTCAACATAAGGCTGTTTTGATGAACCTGTTTCACTGCCTCCGCCGTTATCATTGTTGCTATCTCTTTGACTGCACTCATATATTTGTACAGAAATTTTATCTGATGTAAGGTTTAGATTTTTGTACTTTATTTTAAATGATATTGAACTACCACTGCCCGTATAGGCTGCTTCCTTAAACTTGACCGTGTATTTAATATTGTCATTTCCTGATGAAGTTATTGTTATAGCGTCAGCTTCAATACTTCCAAAGCTGCCATCTCCTGATACAATGTCTATATTATCTGAAGTACCTACCTCATTTGTCTTAACATAGTTATCAATAATGTCAACGGATATGGTGGCGGTTTCACCCTGTTCTATACGGCTTATTTCCATATTAACGTTATTTTTTATTATGTAGTCATCTGCTTCCGGCTTACAGCTTTGAGCAGCATTTATGAGTGTAAAATTACTTAATATAATAATTATACCTATTATAAGGCTTATAATTCTGTTTTTCATTTATTTGTATTCCTTTCTTATATCGTCTATAATTTTTCCGTCGGCTAAGGTTATAACCCTTGTAGCATATTCAGCTAATTCAGGTTCGTGAGTAACCAATATTATTGTTTGATTATATTTTTTTGCAAAATCTTTAATCATATTCATAACTTCAACCGTAGTTTTTGTATCAAGGTTTCCCGTAGGCTCATCGGCAAAAACGATTTTGGGCTTTGTAATAAATGCCCTTGCAATGCCTACTCTTTGCTGTTGACCACCCGACATTTGATTTGGGTAATGATTAAGTCTGTTGCTTAATCCTACGGTTTTAAGAATGGCTTTAGCCCTTTCTTCCCTGGTTTTTTTGTCTATTCCCTTAAATATTAAGGGAAGGGCTGTGTTTTCAAGAGCTGTCATTGTTTGCATCAGGTTATAGGATTGAAATATAAAGCCTAAATATTTCTGCCTGAATATTGCTAAGTCGTTTTCCGACAGCTTTGATATTGGAATATTGCCTATCAGAACTTCTCCCGATGTAGGGCTTTCAAGACCTGCAAGCTGATTTAAAAGTGTGCTTTTTCCTGAGCCTGATGTACCAAAAATACAGCATATTTCCCCCTGCATTATTTCAAAGCTTATATCATTTAAGGCAATAACCTTATCCTCGCCTGCCGGATATTCTTTGCGTAAGTTTTTTACCCTTATTAAGGGACTTTTTCTGTTGTCCATTATGCATACCTCTTTTGTGTTATCTGTATATTAATTATAATACAGTGTTTGATATATATTGTCAATGGCAATTTAGTTAAATATTAATTTATTCTAATGTTAGCATAGTTTTGTGTTATTTTCAACAGATTGGTAAATAGGGTATATATTTGTAATAATACTGCAAAATTTATATAAAAATCAGTTATAAAAGTTAATAAATCGGT
>CABVEG010000143.1 GCA_902497185.1 uncultured Eubacteriales bacterium
CGTAGCAAACAAATTATAACTTTGTCTTTAAAGCTAAGTACAGCGGACGTGCAATGCACGCCCCTACAAGCTGCATTAACTTAAATGTAGGGGCGACCAGTGGTCGTCCGTTGTAACTACAAAGATAAGCTAAATTATAATTTTAAGGAGAAAACTATGAAAAAACTAATATTAACCATATTATCATTAACTTTATTAATAACAGCCTGCACAAGTGATAAAGCGCCTGCTGAGTGTATTTCACAGGCAAATGAATTTGTGGAGCATTTCAGGGAAAAGGATTTTGAAAGTATGTATGCAATGACAAAATATCAGGACCCCTATCTTGCAGGCACATATGACCAAAATTCAGTAATAGGTCAAAAACTTTTTAATGCAATGAGTGACCATCTTACATTTGAAATAACAGGTGGAACTACAGAGGGAAAAAATGCCTATGTTAAAGCACACGTTACAACTATAGACTTTAAGCAGCTTTTAACAGATGTTGTAGGTCAATATACCGAATATTGCAAGGCTAACAGCGATACCATAACATCTGATGAAATGGGTCAGGCTCTTGAAAGCATACTTGATGAGGCTTTAAAAAATCCCACTCCTTATGAAAAGGATACCTCTATTGATTTTGTAAAGGAAAATGGAAAGTGGATAATTGAGGACAATGTTGGTATTTATGATGATTTAGCAGGAGGATATATTACTTACTGCTTTGGAGTTAATTCGGCAATGGGAACAAACCAGTGATTTTTAATAAAAAAATCAGTAATAGTATATTGCATTTTTCGACTTTAACATTTATAATTATATTGATATAGATTTAATTTACGCAAGGGGGTTGTTTAATGAAAAAGAGAATTATTTATGCAGGTATGGCACTTGCAATGGCTTTTACAAGTATTGGATCCATACCCGTATCAGCTGCTATTGACAGCAGTTGGATCGTAGATTGGACAGGCAAGGACGGAAGTATTAACTTTAATGTTACAACTACTGCCGATAACAAGGTAGTTATGGAAAATACAAAGGTAAATAACGGCAAGTTTTCAGACGGTGAGGACAGTATTATTTACTATGCAAAGGAGCTTGAATGTTCCGATGATTTTGAATTAAGTGCAAGGGTTACTATTAACGAGTACAACACTATGGAGGAAAGCAGCAATCCTCAACAGGGTTCTGTAGGTATTGCCGTTTTAGACTCCCTTTATCACAAGACAGATGATATTTCATTTGATGATGGTGTATTTTTAGGTACCTATGGGGAAAGTAAAAATGATGATTTAACATTCAGAGCAATTTCAAGAAATTCTTCTGACAAAAAAGAAGTGGGAGAGACTCTTTCAGATGCCATAGCAAATACAGGCAGCAATTTAGGCTCTTTCTCTCTTTCTATTAAGAAAATAGGAGATGCTTATACTCTTACCTGTGGTGACAATAGTCAGGTAGTGGAAATGACTTCTCTTGAGAATACAATTTACCCCTGTTTATATATTGCAAGGAATGTAAAAGCAACCTTCTCTAATGTAAAACTTGAGGAGATTAAGAAAAAGCCTGCCTCAATGAAAATTGAAGGCAGCTGTAAAACTAAATATATTTACGGTGAAAGCCTTGATCTTTCAGGAATAAAGGCAATGGTAACTTATAATGACGGTACAACAGAGGAAGCTACAGATTATCTTGTTAAGGGCTTTAACTCAAAGAAAATAGGCAGTCAAACAGTAACTCTCATTAAGGGTAATGCTAAGGCTAATATTAATGTTGAAGTTAAAAATTTAGAGGTAACAGCTATTAATACTGATTATTTGCCTTTAAAGAGTACCTATGCCTATGGTGATATTTTTAAAACGGAAGGTATGCAGATAAGTGCTGATTATGCTGACGGCACAAATGAAATTTTAGATGCTGATAAGTATATATTGAGAATTGACGGCAAGGAAATTAAAAACGGTGATAAACTTAAATATACGGGCAAAAAGCAGGTTAAGGTCTACAGAGCAAGTGAGGAAGGTATATCCTCTAAGGTAATAGGAAATTTCTATATTAATATTAATAAAAATTCTGTGGATACCATTACAGTTAAAGAGCCTTTAAATAAAATTTACTATTTAGGCGACGATATTGACACAACAGGTATGGTTGTTACGTCAAGCTATGTGGATAATTCGGGAAAAACAATTACTGAAATTTTAAAGCCTTGCGATTATACAGTTTCAGGCTTTGACAGCCAAACTCCGGGAGATAAAACAGTTGTTGTTACTTCAACTGCAAATACTGATGTTTCAGCAAGTTTTAAGGTAAATGTTTTTGAAAGACAGCCAAAGAAAATAGAGATTACTGAATATCCAAGGACTACTTATGCAGTAGATGAGGAATTTGATAATACAGATATGATTGTTTCTATTGTTTATGACAATGGAGACATTGAAGCTACGGATAATTATACTGTTGATACTTCAGCTTTTAACACATCACAAGTTGGTACAACATCAGTTACAGTAAGTTCAGAGGGCTTTGAAAGCGTTACCCTTCCCGTAACTGTAGTTGCTGAAATGAAAAATGTTTGGAGAAGTGCTACTTTCGGTCAAAGCTCAGGTTATGACAAAGGACCTGAATCAGTAGGTGTTACTGCTGAAAATTATGGTACTGTTCAGGGTAAGATCAATGTAAAGGCTTGGGATGGCGCAGGCAAGATTACAAATGACCATGACGGTATGACATATTACTTTACTAAGATCAATGGAAACAGTGACTTTAAGATTAGTGCTGATATTACTGTTGACAAATATCTTGAGCACGATAATGACGATACAAAGAGAAATGGTCAGGAGGCCTTTGGTATTATGGCAAAGGACGTTGTTCCTTTAGAGTCTAATGACGGTACACTTACAATAGACCCTTCCTCTGCTAAGGTTGATGCAGAGGGTGCTGTAGTTCCTGTAAGCAATAATAAGGTTTTTGCATCTAATATGGCGCTTTTAGGCGGCTATTCAGGCACAGGCTGGCCAAGTGACCCAAGTGCCGCATCTTATGAAAAGAACACCAATATTAACAGAATTAACCTTCTTGTAAGAGATGGTGTTACTGCAACTGACGGCGGCGGTACAAGAAAGGGTCCTTATGCAGTAAGCTCTGACTTCCCTAAGGAAGGCAATAAATACAGAATGACCCTTGAAAGATTAAACGGTGGCTTAATGGCTAAGTGCTATAACTATCAGACAGAAGAAACTATGGAACACTATTATTATGATGACAGTTTTCTTACGGTTCAAAATGCTGATGCTGCTTATGTAGGCTTCTTTGCTGCAAGATGGGCAGAAATTACTGTTGAAAATGTTGATTTTTATGAAAGCGCAAAGGCTACTGACAGAACTGTTGTAAGCAATGAAAAGGTTGCTGAAACTCCTGAGCTTTTATTTAAGACAAAGCCTTATTCAACAAAGCCTGTATATGAATTTGATCTTGACCTTGACAATGCAAAGGGTACTGTTACGGTTAAAATGAATGATAAGGTTATTGCACAGGACAGACCTATTTCAGATATTGAGCATTTTACTGCTAATTTAAATACTAACAGAGTTAATAAACTTGTTGCTGTTTTTACTCCTGATGACAGTCTTAATTTAACAAGCTATGAGCCTATTGTTATAAGAGAAAATATTTATCATAAGAGTATAAATATTGCTAATACTACTGTTTATGCCGCTCCTGACGGCAGCTTTAAGGGCAATGGTACAGAAGGTAATCCATATGATATTTATACTGCCATAGGCTTCTTACAGCCGGGACAGACCCTTATATTAAAGGGCGGTACCTATAATATTGATAAGCCTATTGAAATTTTATACGGTGATAACGGCTCATCAGCAAAAATGCTTACAGTTCAGGCAGAAAATAATGAAAAGGTTGTTATTGACTGTCAGAAAAAGACGGCAGGTGTTATACTTGGCGGTGATTATTGGCATTTTAAGAATATTGAATTTACTAACTCTGCCGATAATCAGAAGTGTTTCCACTTAGGAGGCAGTCACAATATTATTGAAAACTGTACATTCTCAAATAACGGAGATATGGGCTTACAGATAAGTAGAATAAGTGGTAAGGATCAGCCTGACTTTGAGCAGTGGCCTTCTTATAACTTAATTTTAAACTGTGAAACTTATAATAACTGTGACCCGTCTATGATTAATGCCGACGGCTTTGGTGCAAAGCTTACTGTAGGTACAGGTAATGTATTCAGAAATTGTAAGTCACATCACAATGTTGATGATGGTTGGGATTTATATACTAAGGTAAGTACAGGCGCTATCGGTGCAGTAACTCTCGAAAACTGCGAATCTTACAGAAACGGCTGGAGATTAAATGAGGACGGTACTGAAACTCCTTATAATGCAGGCGGCAACAACGGCTTTAAGTGCGGCGGTGAAAATGTTGCAGTTCAGCATCAATTAATTAACTGTAAGGCTTGGGGTAATGGCAATAACGGTATTACCACTAACTCTAACCCTGCCCTTAAACTTGTTAATGTAACAGCCTATAGTAATAAAGGGGCTAATGTAAGACTTTACAGTGATAAGCCTTCTGAATATAATTATGATGTTCAGGGTATAGTTTCCGTAGATGCAGGTGAACCTGATGTAGTTGCAACTCTTACTGAAAAGACAGAGTATACTAATGCAAGCGAAACTCCTCTTGCCAGCAGTATTAATTACTGGTGCAAGGCGGCAGGTAATGGCGGTGTAAACTCACTTGGTGAAACTATATCTGTTGAAAAAATTGTTAATAAATAATTTATTGTAAAATTTTGTGACCTCCCTTGTAATGAGGGAGGTCTTTTAAACAAAGCACTTTACATTAGAAAAAGCCTTATATTAAAATAAAAGGAAGTTTATTATGACATTTAACGGTTTTAATGAATATACAAATGAATATCTTATAGGTATAAAGTTTAACAACAATAAGCCTTGGTTTCAGGAGCATAAGGAAATGTACACTGACAATGTACACAATCCCACAGTTGCTCTTGCCAATGAGCTTTATTTAAAAATGGTGGATTTGGATCCTGAATTTAATGAAAAGCCAAAGGTTTCAAGGGCAAACAGAGATATTCGTTTTTCTAAAAATAAAGCACCTTACAAGGTGTGTAAATGGTTTTTCTTAAAAAATGAATTTACAAGGGGAAGTATGCCCCACAATGCTCCCGGTTATTTCTTTGAAATGTCATCAGATTGGTGGAGATATGGTCTTTTTTATGGAGATAATCCACAGGAAATGGAAAAATTCAGAGCAAAAATAGCAGCAGATACAGCTAAATGCGAAAGAATGTTAAAAA
>CABVEG010000144.1 GCA_902497185.1 uncultured Eubacteriales bacterium
ATAAATTAATTGTTTATTACAACCTTGTCAACCTGAACCACAATATAATATGTTTCGTTTATTGCTTTTATTCTTTCATTTATTTTTTTTATTATTTCATTATCCTTTAACTCAAAATTAAAGGGCACTTCAAGGTCAAATATAATATTTGTTCTCATTGGACCGCTGGTTATTCTGAAATCGTGGAAATGTAGTATAGGGCTAATATCATTTATTATACTGCTAACTGTATCCTTAAGAGTGTTTACAAATTCGTTTTCCGTTTCAATGGGATCCATATGAATACTAATTTCGCATTTATACTTTCTTTTTATTTTTTCTTCAATACTGTCAATAATGTCATGTGCCTCCATTACATTCATTTCAGCAGGAATTTCAGCGTGTAATGAAACGATAACCCTTCCCGGACCATAATCATGAATATTCAAATCGTGTATTCCTTTTATTTTACCATCCCTTAAAATTTCCTCCTCAAGCTCCTTTACAAATTCAGGATCAGGAGCCTTGCCTAAGAGAGGCTGTAATGTATCACTTGCCGCCTCAATACCAGCCTTAAATACAAATAAAGCGACGAGTATACCTGCATATCCGTCAATATTTATGCTGAAAATATGGCCTATAATAAGACTTAATAATACTGCTCCTGTAGCAATGCAGTCACTTAAACTGTCTGCTGATGTTGCAAGCATTGCAGAAGCATTAAGTTTATTGCCTATTTTTTTATTAAAAAGTGCCATCCACAATTTAAGACAAATTGAAAATACAAGTATAATCAGTGAAAAAATTGAAAATTCAACTGTTACAGGGTTCAAAATTTTATCAACAGAACTTTTTAAAAGCTCTACAGCGGTAATTATAATAAGAATGGCTATAAGCAAACCTGACAAATATTCATATCTGCCGTGACCATAAGGATGGTCATTGTCCGCAGGCTTATCTGCCAATTTAAAACCAATAATGGTTATAATTGAAGATGCGGCATCTGATAAGTTGTTAAAGGCATCTGCAATTACTGAAATAGAGGCTGATATAATGCCTGTTAAAAGCTTTATACAAAATAATATTATATTGCATACAATTCCTACACCACCGCTTAATGTACCGTAATCCTTTCTTACACTTGGATTTAAAATATCATCACTGTTTTTAACAAACAGCTTAATTAATAAACCTGTCATTTATATTCCTCTTTTCTATAACAATGTTAAATATAATTATAACAAATAAGGGTAGGGTTAGAAAAGAGTAACATTTAATTTAAAGATATTAAATAAATATTGAAAAAAATCTGTATTTATGTTAATATTAAAATATAAACAACATCGGGAGGTAAATTATGGACATTTTAGATAAGTATATTGATCAATTATTAGAAAAAAGTACACCTCAGGCACCAATTTGGAACATAGAAAAAATTAAAAGCGGTAAACCTTCTACTTGGAATTACATTGACGGTTGTATGATTAAGGCTATTCTTGACCTTTATGCTATTAAGGGTGATGAAAAGTTTTTAAAGTTTGCTGATGATTTTATAGATTATTTTGTTCAGGATGATGGCAGTATTAAGTCATATGACCCTAAAGAGTATAACATTGACAATGTAAATGCCGGCAAAACTTTATTTGAGCTTTATAAGCTTACGGGTAAGGAAAAGTATAAAAAGGCTATTGAAACCATTTATTCTCAGGTTAAGGAACAGCCAAGAACTGAAGAAGGCAATTTCTGGCATAAGATGATTTACCCTAATCAGGTATGGCTTGATGGTATGTATATGGGACAGCCATTTTATATGCAGTACGAAGTAGAATATAACAATTGTGAAAACTGCAAGGACAGCTACAATCAGTTCCTTAATGTTTATAAAAACTTGAGAGATCCTAAAACGGGACTTTATTACCATGGCTATGATTGTTCAAGAAAAGCTTTTTGGTGTGATAAGGTAACAGGTCTTTCAAGAAACTTTTGGTTAAGAGCTCTCGGTTGGTATGCAATGGCTCTTATTGATACTGTTTCAGTTATGCCTGATTCAATGATTGATGAAAAAGAAAAACTTTCTTCTATTTACAAGGAGCTTATTGATTCAATGTTAAAGTACCAGACAGAAAATGGTATGTGGTATCAGGTAGTAAATCTTGGAGGTATTCCGGGTAATTATCTTGAAACAAGCGGCAGTTCAATATTTGCTTATGCTATTATGAAGAGTGTGAGAATGGGTATTCTTGATGAAAGTTATTTCAAGTATGGAGAAAAAGCCTTTAACGGTGTTTGTGAAAAGTATCTTTCAGAAAAGGACGGCGAACTTCAGCTTGATGGAATTTGTCTTGTTGCAGGCTTAGGTCCTGAGGATAATACCAGAAGAGATGGTACTTTTGGTTATTATATGTCTGAACCTATAGTATCAAATGATGCTAAGGGCGTTGGACCTCTTGTTCTTGCTTATATTGAAATTCTCTATAAGGAACAAAACAAATAAGAATTATACATATACTAAAAAGCGGCGTTTAATCGCCGTTTTTTAGAAGGAGAAAATATGAAAAACAGGTCGGTTAATGCTTTAAAATGGATATATAAATATACAGGGCTTGAGCTTTGGTGGGTCGCATTTTTATCTGTTCTTACAGGTGCAATTTCATTGGGGTTCATTTGGTTGGCTCTTGTTTCAAGAGAAATAATTGATATAGCAACAGGTGCCCTTGAAGGCAATTTGTGGTTTGCTGCTTTTAAAATTATATTCATAATAATATTGCAGGCAGCACTTAATGTTCTTTACTGCAATATACTTATAAGAGCTATGGGTAAAATAGACATTAAAATAAAGCAGGGGCTTTTTAATTGTCTTTTAAACAAAAAGTGGACTAATATAAATGAGTTTCATTCAGGAGAACTTTTAAACCGTTTTACGTCAGATGTTGATATAATAATAAATGGTATTGTAAGTATTGTTCCAAGTGGTATTGCACTTGCAACAAGAATTGTTGCAGGCTTGGCGGTACTTTTTTCCATTGAACCAAAGCTAACCGTTATAGTTATTGTTTTTGGCATATTTATAACTTTTGCAAGTAAAATATATAGCAAGCATTTTAAATATCTGCATAAGGAATTGCAAAATGCAAACGGTGTTGTTCGTTCATTTATACAGGAATGTATTGAAAATGTTGTTGTTATTAAATCTTTTGCAAATAATCATATTGTTTCATCAAGATTAAAGGATAAACAGCTTAATGCTCTTAAACTTATGTATAAAAAACAGACAATAAGCAATATTGCTGATACGGGTGTTTACATATTGTTTACGGGTGGCTACTATGCCGCACTTATATGGGGCGCCCTTAAAATAAGCAGTGGTTCAATAACCTATGGTGTTCTTACTGCATTTTTACAGATTATTGAACAGATTAAGGCTCCTATGAGGAATATAAGCGGACTTGTTCCTGCTTTTTATTCAATGATTGCATCTTCTGAAAGGCTTATTGAGCTTGAAAAACTGGATAACGAAAGTTTTTCTGATATTAACATTTCATCTGAAAAACTTTATGATGAGTTAATTTCCATTAATTTTGAGAATATAACATTTTCATACAAAGATGATACTGTTATAGAATGTGCAAGTACTGTAATAAACAAGGGTGAGATTACTGCCATTGCAGGACCTTCAGGTATAGGTAAGTCTACAATGATGAAATTGATACTAGCCTTAATTGAACCTCAGGAGGGCAAAATTTATCTTAAACTTAAAAACAAAAATATCCCTGTGGATGCTTCCGGCAGAAAACTTTATGCATATGTGCCTCAAGGAAATATGATACTTTCCGGTACAATAAGGGAAAATATAGCATTTTGCAAACCTGATGCCACAGATGAAGAAATTAAAAAATCAGCAAGACTTGCTATGATTTGGGATTTTATTGAAACACTCCCTAATGGACTTGATACCATTATTGGCGAAAGAGGCTTGGGATTGAGCGAGGGGCAAATCCAGAGAATTGCTATTGCAAGGGCTTTTCTTTGTGATGCGCCTATTCTGCTGCTTGATGAGGCAACATCAGCTCTTGACGAAAAAACGGAAAAGGGACTTATTGAAAATATTAAATCTCTTAAAGATAAGACCTGCATAATAATTTCTCATAGACATAGGACTATTGAAATGTGTGACAGAATTATAGAGTTTGATAATAAAAAACTTGTGGGATAGTATACTCTTATTTTTTTGCGATATAAAGTCAGATGAAAAAACTGTTGCAAAATGAATAGAAAATTATTCATTTTGCAACAGTTTCTTAAATTATTCACTCCTTATCTATAACAACATAACCTTTTTCAACAGCTAAATTGACAATTTCATTAATGTCAATTCCCAGAGCTATTACCATATTTGCTAAAGTTCTTAAACCGGGAAAGCATTCCTGACGTTCTATATTTGAGTACTGCTTTTCGGTAATTCCACATTTCTCTGCTGCGTCCTTTTGGGTATAACCCAGTTCATTTCTTTTTAAAATAATGGTTTCGCTGTAAGCCTGTTTTAATAAACTTAAATTCTTATCCGATTCTAATTTTTTCACAATTATTTCCTCCTAAAATATGATAAAAATTTACAAAAATATTTTATCAAGGTATAAAACTTATTTGTATGCAATGTATTTCATATTAAATACATTTTATGAATTTTAAATAAATACCAAATGGGGATATGTGTCGAATATTGTAGTACTGTTGTTTGGGAAATGGAAATGATGCATATGAGTGGTATTCTATTAGCTTATTGTAAAAGCAAAAATGTTTATAAGAATTTATAAAAATATGTTAAAAATCAGCTATACGATAAGAAATATTGTTGATTATTAGTATTTATATCTGTTTATAAAATGTTTATATTTATTTTAATGCTTGTTAAACTTAAATTTATAAGAAGTTAAATAGTTAGCATTATTCTTATATAAAAGGTTTAAGGAGGAAAAATATATGAGTAAAATAATGACATTTATAAACGGATTTTGTATGGCGCTTGCTGACAGTGTGCCCGGAGTTTCGGGAGGCACAGTTGCATTTCTTATGGGATTTTATGATAATTTTATAGGGGCATTGGATAATATTATTTCGGGGAATATTAAACAGAAAAAAAGCGCTCTTCGTTATTTGTTTAATCTTGGTATAGGCTGGATTACAGGTTTTGGGCTTGCTGTTGTTATACTTTCAAATTTATTTGAAGCTAATATTTACAGAGTTTCTTCTCTTTTTATCGGGTTTATTATATTTGCAATACCCTTAGTGATTTATGATGAAAAAA
>CABVEG010000145.1 GCA_902497185.1 uncultured Eubacteriales bacterium
GTCAAGGCTTTCATTAAAGCTTCCGCCATTAACAATACAGTGAATAAATCCTGCCACCATAGTATCTCCTGCACCTACAGTATTTTTAACATTAATATTATTTGCTTTTCTCACATATTCTGAATAGCTGTTCACAAAAACCGAGCCAATTTTACCCATAGACACAATTACATTTTCAGCACCCATTTCACATAGCTTTTTACCATAATATATAGCAGATTCAAAGCTGTCTATTTCACAATCAAATATCTCTCCAAGTTCAATATGATTAGGCTTTATTAAAAAAGGGTTGTGCTTAAGAGTATTTGTCAAAAGTTCCTTTTCAGCATCTACAACAAATCTGCCTTTTAATTTTCCCATAATATAAGCATAAACATTCTTATCAAGTCCGCTGCATACAGAGCCTGAAAGAACAATAATATCCTCAGCCTTTGTATTAATTAAACCGCACAACGTATCAACGTCATTTAAATCAGCAATACAGCCCTTTCCATTAATCGCAGTTTCGTTTTTACAGGCAAGTTTAACATTTATTCTGGAGCAGCCCTTAACATATAAACAGGTGTTTTTTACTCCCTCTTTGTCAAGCTGAGAAATAATGGAATCACCTACTATTCCTGCCACAAGCAGACAGGCATTGTTTTTAGTTCCAAGATTATTTAATACCTTTGAAACATTAATCCCCTTTCCCCCTACTCTTAAAATTTCCGACTTACTTCTGTTAATTTCCCCCAGCTTTAAATTATCGATTTCCATTATATAGTCAAAACTTGGATTTAATGTAAATGTATATATCATAAATTTTCTCCTGTAATAATGCAATTAATTTAAAAGGAAATCATTAACATCATACTTGACACCTGTTTCAAGTTCTTCCCTAGTACATGTTTTTATATCATAGCTATATACGTTATATTCACCATTTCCCCAAAATTCAATATCAGCATATTCTCTGTATATCACTATGTTGCCATCAATAAAATATACAAAATTATCCTCCTTGCCGTCAAAAAGCCTTATACTCTCATCACTTCTTCTTAAATAATAAATACCGTCTTTATAATAAACAATTTCATTATTTTTACAATATATAACTTCGGCATCGTTTAAAAACTCAATACTGCTTTCCTCATATGTATCAAGATTAATACTTTTAGCCAAACCTTCATATGTATCCACAAGCAAACTTCCATTGTAATAATACCACTCGCAGTCATTTTCTCCCTGCTCATAAATAAGGCTTATATCCTTTGTATTTAAGTCATAGGCATATATTTTAACTTCCATATTTTCTATATCATTTCCATTAAATATACGCCAAAAGTACAGCTTATCTCTGTAAACAAATTCAGGAACCATATTTCTTGCACTAAACAGCTTTTCTTTTTTACCTGTTTCCATGTCAATGGAATAACAGGCTATGCTTTTAAACATACCTGTTTTAAATGCAAAAATCTTATTATCATATATGAAATCAATTCCATAACCCTTTAAATCAAAAATACGCTTTTCGTTATTCATATCCAAATCATATCTATATAAAGCAGCATTTTTAACACAATATATATAATTCTTATATAGAGCAGCACTTTCACACTCTTTTAAAATATCATATTTACTGTCAGTTATATGATTAGCCATAAAGTAATATTTAATTTCATCAGAATAAAAAAACTTAGTTTCAGTTATATCTTCGGAAATTGCAGAATCATAATAGTTAGTTTTATTGCATCCTAAAAGCAACACCATACAAAAAAGCATAAATATAATTTTTTTCATTATTTTCTCCTTACCCAAAACTCCCTTACCTCTCTTACAAATCCAAGTCTGGACTTAGCAGTAGGATTTCTCTTTAAAATAGAAATTTTCTTTAAATCCACATTTTCAATTCGTTCTTTCAGAGCATTTGTTTTTTCTTTCCAAGCATTTATATAATCTTCAATTTCAAGCTTTTTAAGCTCTTCAAGTTTTTCTAATATAAAATCATCAATTTCTGTATATGATAATGCAGTTTCGATTTTTTCCTTAACTTCTGCAACAAGTTCATCCTTTTTGTAGTTTGCATCTCCAACTGCCACCGCAATATTTACCTTAATTTCATTTATTTCTTTCATAAGCTTTTCGTTATCTGTTATCAATGACCTTAAATCGTAAGCCTCTCTGAAAGAAACAACAAAGTCATATACAAACACAACAGTAATTATGACAGCAACAACAGCAATAAATACTGTACTTACAAAATTTATAAAATTTGCTATAGGCTCATTAATAATATAAGTAACAAGAAGTCCCATAAAGCCCCACGTAATACTTGACTTTAAGCAGATATAGCCTTTATAATTCATAAAATTATTACTATAATCCCAATATTTCACCTTAAACATTTTTTCCATTGCAATACCCGTTAACAGCTCGAGAACGGTTGCCGCCAAAACCGATACAACATACACAAGTATAGGATTAAACATAACAGGAACCGTTACATATAGAATAATAACTGCACCTGTGCCATATATAGGCAGAAAAGGTCCCTTCATAAAGCCTCTGTTAACCCATTTTTTACTTTTTAATGACACATAGGTACTTTCAAAGCACCAGCCAAGAAAGCAGTAAATATAAAAAATAATACAAGCCGTCAAAATGTTAAAGTTCAGATAATACATAAGCACCCCTCTTAAAAAGGCTTGCCGACAATGTCAACAAGCCCGTTGTTTTATTTTATTAATAGTCCTCAGGTCTGTCCTGTCTGAAACCAAAATGATAACGTATAGCCTCAACAATTCTTTCAGCAGCATAACCGTCGCCAAAAGGATTTTTAGCCGCCACCATTTTGTCATAGCTTTCCTTATTATCAAGAAGTTCCTTAGCCTGAGCATAAATTTCATCTTCATTAACACCTGCAAGCCTGAGAGTACCCGCTTCAACACCTTCAGGTCTTTCGGTTACGTTTCTAAGTACAAGAACAGGCTTACCCATTGAAGGCACCTCCTCCTGTAATCCGCCGCTGTCTGTCATAACAAGATAGCTCAAATTCATAAGGTTATGCATATTAACAATATCAAGAGGGTCCACAAGATGTATTCTGCTGTGATTACCGAGAATTCTGTTTGCTACCTCTCTTACGGCAGGATTAAAGTGTACTGCATAAACAACTTCAACATCCTCATAGTCCTCTACAAGTCTTAAAACAGCTCTGCATATATTTTCAAGAGGCTCTCCAAGGTTTTCACGTCTGTGTGCCGTCATTGTTATAACTCTCTTGTTTTTATAATCAATATTATTAAGCTCCTCAAGTTCAAACCTAAAGTTGTCTGTAATGGTATGCTTTAAACAGTCAACGGCAGTATTTCCTGTTATAAATATACCCTCATCACTAATATTTTCCTTTAAGAGATGCTCTTTTGCAAGAGGAGTAGGTGCAAAATGCAGGTCTGCCATATGACCTGTAAGCACTCTGTTCATTTCCTCAGGGAAAGGCTGAGTTTTATCATAGGTTCTTAATCCCGCCTCAACGTGACCAAGTTTAATTCCACCATAAAACGCAGCAAGAGCACCGGCAAATGTAGTAGTGGTATCTCCATGTACAAGTACAAGATCAGGCTTTGCCTCATTCATTACCTCTTCAAGACCTGTTAAAGCCTTTGTGGTAATACTTGTAAGAGTCTGACGCTGTGTCATTATATCCAAATCATAGTCAGGATGTAAATCAAAAATTTCAAGAACCTGATCAAGCATTTCCCTGTGCTGTGCTGTAACACATACGATCTGCTCAATTTCGTCGCACTTATCCATAGCCTTAATAAGAGGCGCCATTTTTGTTGCCTCCGGTCTTGTACCAAAAATACTCATTACCTTAATTTTTTTCATTCCGTTCACCTCAAGAATAATAATCTCTGTATAAAATTAGCTTAACATAATTCAGTATATTTTTCAACAATTAATCTATGTACCTGCCATACCAAAAATGACCCAGTAAAAGTCCAAAGCCAAAAAATACCACAAACATTGCAAAAGCAAAACCCAAGTCCAAAAGTGTAAGTACACTCATAACAGCCATAAACTTAAATAAAGCACCAAGCGCAAAGAACAAAGTGCAGTTAAGTATTGCCTTAACAATATTTCCTTTAACTATGGCATAGACAAGCGTTGCCATATAACAGCAAAGAATGCAGGATATAACCATTGTAATATTGCTGTTAAGTTTAATACCCGTAAAACCCATACCTATAAGGAAATAAAAAAGTGCAATAATAATTGTCATAAGCCTTGGCTTTTCGTCACTTCTAGTTCTGATTTTTTTGTAAAACTTCTCCATTTAATTTACCTCCTGATATTCAACATTCACAAGGGTAAGTCCACGGGGAGGCATTGTCATACCTGCCCTGCTTCTGTCCTTAGCCTCAATAATTTTATTTATATCATTAATGTTTATTTTACCCATTCCCACTTCAATAAGAGTACCTGTCAAAATTCTCACCATATTATAAAGAAAGCCGTCACCTTTATAAGTAAATGTAATTTCAGTGTCCCTTTCCTCTATATTAATTGAATATATTGTTCTGACAGTAGATTTTTTAATTCTCTTATTTGAGCAAAAAGACTTAAAATCGTGAGTGCCTGTAAGTAAATCCGCAGCCTTTTTCATTAAATTAATATCAAGGTTATAATTAAAGTGATTTACCGTTCTTCTTGTAAATACATTTGCCTTTCTGCCTATATCTATTTTGTAACAATATGTTTTTCCTGTGGCATTAAGTCTGGCATGAAATCTGTCATTAACTTCTTCACAGCTTAAAATCCTTATATCTGAGGGAAGCTCATCATTTAGTCTGTCCATAATGTCAGAGCACTCATTTTTTAGCTTAAAATTTGCAACCTGCCCCAGCGCATGAGTACCTGCATCAGTTCTTCCCGAGCCGTTTATTTCAACAGTTTCTCCCGTAACAGACTTTATTGCATTCTCAATTATTCCCTGAATCGTATTAGGTGTTGATGCTTGTCTTTGCCAGCCATTATAACGTGTACCCTCATATTCAATTACTATTTTATAATTCATAACTTTTCTCTTTTCATTTAAATAACTAAGTTTATTGTACATCATATTTTACATTATTGCAACAAAAAACTGATTCATTTACCTGTGCTTTAAATGAATCAACGTGAAAAAAACGGCTCGCCTTAATTTCATATATAATTATAAAAAAACTGACCTGTCTAGGTCAGCTCAG
>CABVEG010000146.1 GCA_902497185.1 uncultured Eubacteriales bacterium
TACGAATTTTTAACTATTTTTTTAAAAAAATTAATAATTTTTATTGTATTTTACCCCTAAAGTATGATATTATATAGTTAAAGAAATCATAGCGAATGGAGGGATTAAAGCTATGCGCAAAAAAGAAATGATGGCTATGCTTTTAGCCGGAGGACAGGGAAGTCGTTTAGGTATCCTGACAATGGACAAGGCTAAGCCTGCTGTTGCTTTTGGAGGCAAATATCGTATTATAGACTTTCCAATGAGTAACTGTGTTAATTCAGGCGTAGAAACTGTAGGTGTACTTACTCAGTACCAGCCTCTCACACTTAATCAACACATTGGTATCGGTGTTCCTTGGGATCTTGATACCAGAAACGGCGGTGTGTCTATTCTTGCACCTCATCAAAGAGAGGGCGAAAAAGGTGAATGGTATTCAGGTACAGCTAATGCTATTTATCAGAACATTGACTACATAGATGCCAACAAGCCGGAATATGTTCTTATATTATCAGGTGATCATATTTATAAAATGGATTATGCCGCAATGCTTAAATATCACAAGGAAAACAACTGTGATGTTACTATTGCCGTACTTGAGGTAAGTATGGAGGAAGCAAGTCGTTTTGGTATTATGAATGCCGATGAGAAAGACAAAATTTATGAATTTGAAGAAAAGCCTGCTAATCCAAAGAGCAACCTTGCAAGTATGGGTATTTACATATTTACTTGGGATAAATTAAGAGAAGCTCTTATTGAGGACAATAAGATCCACTCTGACAGTGACTTTGGTAAACATATTATTCCATCAATGCTTAATAAGGGTATGACTTTATATGCTTACAGATTTAAGGATTATTGGAAAGATGTAGGTACTATTGAGTCTTACTGGGCTGCAAATATGGAGCTTATTGAAACTCTTCCTCAGTTTAATCTTTATGAAGATTTTTGGAAGATTTATACAAACAGTGATCTTCAGCCTCCAATGTACTCAGGTCCTGATTCAGAAATAAAAACAAGTATTGTTTCTGAAGGCTGCCAGGTTGAAGGAAAAGTTATTCACTCTGTGCTCAGTAAAAACGTTGTTATTGAAGAAGGTGCCGTTATTAGAGATTCCATTATTATGGAAGGCTGCCACATAGGTAAGAATGTTGTTATTGACAGATGTATTATTGACCAAAACACTACTATTGGTGATAATGTAGTTATGGGTACAGGAGATAACATCCCTAACGAAGGTAAGCCAAATATTTATAATACAGGTATAACTGTTATCGGCAGCAACACCACTATTCCTGAGGGAATTGAAATTGGTAAAAACTGTGTAATTTACGGTCCAACAGTTGCCGGGAATTATACTGACAATAAGCTTCCTAGCGGAAAGTCTGTAGTTATTATTGAGGAGGCGATTTAATTATGAAAGCTATAGGTATTATTCTTGCAGGTGGTAACAGTGAAAGGCTTAAAGCTCTTTGTAAGGTAAGAGCTATTGCCGCAATGCCTGTTGCGTCTTCTTACAGAGCTATTGACTTTACTCTCAGTAATATGTCTAATTCAGGTATCAATAAGGTTGCTGTTATTACTCAGTACAACTCCAGAAGTTTACACGACCACTTATCATCCGCTAAGTGGTGGGATTTAGACAGAAAGGAAGGCGGTCTTTACATATTCACACCTTTCCTTTCAAGCGAAAACAGTTTTTGGTTCAGAGGTGTAGCTGATTCTATTTATCAGAATATTTCATTCTTAAAGAGAAGTCATGAACCTTATGTAGTTATTGCTTCAGGTGATGCTATTTATAAGATGGATTATCAGAAAGTTCTTGACTACCATATTGAAAAGAATGCTGATATTACTATTGTAACTAAAAATGTTGCAGGCACAACAAAAGACCCTCATGATTATGGTGTAATGACATTTGATGATGAAATGAAGCTTACATCCTTCGATGAAAAGCCTATTGAGCCAAAGAGCGACAATATTTCTCTTGGTATATATATTATTTCAAGACCACTTCTTATTAAGCTTCTTGAAAATGCTATTCCAAAGGGATATTATGACTTTGTAAAAGATATTATATTAAGAAACAAGGATAATCTTAACATATTTGGTTATAACTTTGACGGATATTGGAATACTCTTAACAGTGTTGAGGCTTATATGGAAACTAATATGGACTTCTTAAAGCCTGAAGTTATGTCTATATTCAAAAGTGAGCCTTACATCAGCACTAAGCCTAGTGATGACCCACCTGCAAAGTTTAATTCAACTGCCGTTGTTAAAAATTCTATTGTAGGCACAGGTACTATTATTGACGGTTCTGTTTCAAATTCTGTATTGTTCAGAAAGGTAACAGTTTCAGAAGATGCTAAGGTTAATAATTCAATTATTATGAAAAGCTCATATATTGGTAAGGGCTGTGTAATTGAAAACGCAATTATTGATAAAGAGGCTGTTATAAGTGACGGCAAACAAGTAATTGGTACTCCAGACGACCCTGTTGTAATTACTAAGGGACAGGTTGTTTAATATAAAATATTAGGGATCGAATTTCTTCGGTCCCTATTTTTTCATAACAGAATAAATAAATTTTAAAGCAGATATTTAAAAGCTCTGTAAGCTTGTGTTCTTTGATTTCGTTCAATCCCCTGTCTTGT
Source organism: uncultured Eubacteriales bacterium (assembly GCA_902497185.1). Taxonomy (GTDB): domain Bacteria; phylum Bacillota; class Clostridia; order Lachnospirales; family CAG-274; genus Gallispira. Next base: position 2,637 of record CABVEG010000146.1, read on the forward strand.
TGTACATTTCCTTTAATTGTTCTTTAGGATCCCAGTTTTCAGGTTGATTAATTTTTGAATATTTCCAATTGCAGCCATCATTTATCCACTTTTTTCTCCAAACTTTATGTGCATCTCGTTTGCAATTATAGCCAAAATCATCTAGACCAAATTGAAATCCACAACAAGGACATATATCATCTGAACCAATTCCTCTTTCGTCATATGCTAGTTCATATAAACCTTTAAAGTTGCATACTGGACACTTATATTTTGGTTTTTCATATTTACTCATAAAAATACCTCCTTTTACTTGCCCGGTTGCCTATTAAAATAATCGGTACTATCAGTTGGTTAAAAAATATTTTCGTTGTTTCATCAGGATTATATGATCCAAAAGTATTCATTTTAGGGGCAATTATCATTTAACTAAAAACTTGTTCTAATCAAATAAAAAAGGTGACTTTTTCAGCATTCTATTATATCCGCTGTATTACCTATGTTACGCATACTTATACTTTTCCTTAATATGCCTTTTGACATATTCTGCTTTCCACTCTCCATTTTCCTTTACTAATTGAATTGTATAATTTCCTTTATTACCTAAATGATATATTTGATTATTGTTATAATAAGCTTTTTCTATAAAACTAAACTTTATATAAACTCTGTTAAAGAAATTAGGTATAATAAAATTATCCGTAATTTCAAATTTTAAATTTATACCATTGTCTGATATTGCAAGTGTCTTTATTCCTTCTTTAGCCTCAATATAAGCATTTATACTATCTTTTACAAGAAAATTGGTATCCGATATTTTTTTACTTATATTGTCTATATTTCCATCATTAATATCACCTAGGTAATCCATATATCCATTTTCAAATTGTTCAATTAGTTTTTTTCGAAAATCCATCGCAGCCCTATACGCATATATATAATTAACACAAAAAAGTATTGTTACTGCAATTAAGATATATTTTATTTTAATTCGCATCATCATCAATCCTAACTACTACTAAATATTGTTTTTTCCAATCAATAGTCTGTTTAACACTATCATTACTTCCTCCACAATGATCAGTTGTATTTCCCGAAAATAAATATCATTGTTTTTAATTCCAGTAATAATATAAACGGTGTTTTTATTTCCTTAACCCAGTCTGTACCGCAGTAGGCATATGAGGTCTTCTTACCCATTCCGTCTGTAGAGCTTAATATTCTTCCGAGCATATCGTAAGTGTAACTTTTAGTATTTGTATAAACTCTTGACCCGGTTTTCGTTCCAGTCAAAACATTACTGGGGCAGTTACATAAACAAATGTAATAAACAACAAGCCAGACATTTGTATAACACAGTTTTTTATGTTAATACAATATACTTATAAAAAAGAATAGCTCCCTATTTTACAATTCTTAAGTTTTCGTTTTACTTTATTCAATATACATCACATAATCACCGTTATTATCTTTTTGTTCTAAGTCAAATCTTATTTTAAATTGTTTTCCGTTTATCACATTTATTTCTAAAAAATAAAAATTATTTTCAATATATTCCTTATCAATCTTATTGTAATTAGAATAAGTTCTAGCACGAACAAGATTTAATGCCTTTTCTTGAAGCAATATTTTTTCTTTTTCAGTAATAGTAGATTTATTATGAAATTCTGAAATATATAAATTACAACAAATAGGAAAACTAATCAATAATATAACAATAAAACCTGTTAAAATTTTTTTCATTTTTTTAATACACCTTTCTATATTATCATTATCGACCTCCAAGCATTGTCTAATATACATTAACCGTTCTCTTATCTTTCTTATTCCGATTCAACACCTATTAGTGAGTCAATATAATAACAAACATCATTATAAGTGTCATAAACAACTTTATCACTGCCAATATGATTTCCTATACCATAATAATTTCCATTGAAATAATACCCTACAAACGCTTCATTGGTTTGCTTCTGAAATTTGTTATCATATGGATAATATTTTTCTGCTAACTGTAGTTTTTCTATCAAAACATCAGCTTCTTCTTGTGACAACTTTAGCTTTCTTTTTTTATAATTTAAAAAAAGCTTATGTCTATATAGTCAACTTCACTTCCTTCATAATATTTTTCCCTTTTATTAAAAACTTTATCACCCACAGGATTTGCCTCTACTAAAGCCTCACCCTTTATGTATTTAAGAGTCCCATTTTTATATAATATTACATAGTATGCCATATTATTTTTGGATACGCCTCTTCCTACCCTTGCACATTCAAAAACAACATTTTTATCTTTGAAATTAATAACATATGGATTTCGAATTGTATCTTTCAATTCCCAATTATAGTATGCATGAATATTTTCAAATCTTGTATCACAAGCAACAAAAAATTTGCGCAAATTATAAGTATCTACAGGGATTTTAACACTGTCGGATATAAAAGAATATACTGTAAATAAACTAAATAACATCAATACTAAAACTATTACAACTAATCTTTTTTTCATTTATAACACCTCACTTAATACCAACGTCTTAAAGGCATTCCCAACTGACTTCTGTCGACCTTCTTTGCCAACTTTATCATACTCCTATTTATTCTAATTGTCTA
>CABVEG010000147.1 GCA_902497185.1 uncultured Eubacteriales bacterium
CACTATCCTTGCTGTAGCCACCGCTAGCAAGCTTTTTACCTGCCTTTCTGCCCATTAAAAGTTCAATACCGTCATCAATATTATCTATAGCATAAATATGGAACTTGCCTCCCTTAACAGCTGCAACAACCTCATCCTTTAAAACCAAATCCTTAACATTACTTGACGGTATTATACAGCCCTGTGAACCTGTAAGCCCTCTTTCATTACACACATCAAAGAATCCTTCAATCTTATAAGTTACACCGCCAATAGGCTGAATATCGCCCTTTTGATTAATACTGCCTGTTACAGCAAGCTGCTGATTAATAGGACAACCACTAAGACTGGAAATAATAGCATAGGTTTCTGTTGATGAAGCGCTGTCACCGTCAACACCGTTATAGCTCTGTTCGAAGCAAACCCTACAGCTTAATGTCAGTGGATATTTCTGAGCATACTTACTGCCTAAGTAGCCGATAAGCACCTGCATACCTTTATCATGAACAGAACCGCTCATTTCAGCTTCCTTTTCGATATTTACAATACCAACTTTACCTGTATATGTGCTTGCAGTTATTCTTGTAGGCATTCCAAAGGTATAATCACCCATTTCCATTACACAAAGCCCGTTAATCTGACCTACTGCCTCACCGGTGGTATCAATCATAATTTCATTATCAGAAATCATTTTGCTGTATTTTTTAGCATATATGTTTACTCTTTCCATTCGTTTATTTACAGCTTTTATAATGTAGCTATCAGTAATGCTGTCCGCATTGTCAAGCCTAGCCCATGCATCAGCCTCAGATAAAACATCGCATATCAAGCCAAATCTTGTAGTCAGCTTATCCTGTCTTTCAGCTATTCTTACAGAATGCTCCAAAAGCTCACACATAGCCTTTTTCTCAATTGGGAGTAAATTATTTTTAATACAATAGCCTTTAACAAAGCCAAGCATAGCATTTATATTTTCTTCAGAAAAATCCATTTCATAATCAAATAAAGCACATATTTTAAATAGCTTTGAAAAGTCATCATCATATTCCTTTAAAAGTTCATAATAATACATTGAACCTACGATAATAACCTTTACATTAATTTCAGCAGCTTCAGGCTGAATACCTGCAACAGTAATGCCACCAAACTGATATTCTTTTAATGGTTCAATAGTAACCTTGTTAGTAATCAAAGCTCTCTTCAATGTATCCCAAGCAAAAGCATTTGTAAGTAGATCTGAAGCATGAAAAATAAGATAGCCTCCATTTGCTTTATGTAAAAGACCTGCCTTAATCTTCATAAAATCAGTGGTTAAATTTCCGTTTTCATTTTCATATTCAACCTCACCAATCATATTTGCGTAGGTTGGATTGTAGTCAACTATTACAGGGGCGCCATTGAGCTTACTGTTATCTACAATTAAATTAACACTGTATTTTTCCAGAATTTCCTTAGTATTCTTTTTTAAATTCCAAGGCATCATTGCAGAAAGAGGGTCATCACTGTTATCATCATCATCGTCAATAAACAAATCAATGTTAGCAATAATATCCTCCTTAACAGCAGCTAAATACTTACTTACACTCTCATTATCAACATATTTGCTCTGTAAAGGACTTAAATAGTGACCTACAGTAAATAAACCGATATTATAATCCATATTTTCAATTTCAGCATTAGCCATTTTGTCAAGTTCTCTGATTTGCTTCATTGTTGAACTGGCAAGCTCATGAACATCATCAGAGCCTTCATTTATTTCTTCCTTTTCTTCTTCAGAAAGCTCATCATAATCTTCCTCATTTATTGTCTTACCGTCAACTATAGGCAAAAAATAAATTCCGCCGTTTCCACTTGTTTTGACCCCAAAATTAAACTTCTTGGCAGATTCGGTAAGTTCCTTTAAAGCATCATCCTTCTTTTTCTGATAACTTTTCATTATTCTTTCTTTATCATCACTATATTCAATAGATGAAAATGCTTTAGGAACTTCAATACTCAACTGATTGATAAGCTCCTCCATATCAGCTTTAAATTCCTTACCCTGTCCTGCATTTAATTTCAAAAGTTTAGGCGCACTTGGTTTTTCAAAATCAAGAACATAGCACATATCATCAGGAGTTTTTTCGTTAATTGCAATATCCTTTGCAAATTTTTCAGCATAAGTAGTTTTACCGCTTGCAGATAATCCTGCCAAATAAATATTGTATCCCTTGCTTTTGACATTAAGCCCAAACTCCAAAGCCTCGGCACCGCTTGGTTGACCGATTAAATGGTCAGTATACTTACTTTCATTAATGGCAATGTCTTTGTTTCTGCAAAATTTTTTTAATTCCTTATAATCCAACTCTCTAATCATATAAACCCTCCTCTAGCCTATTATTTCGCTTTCAGGAATAAAATATTTCCACATTATATAGGCATCTTCTTTATTATCCTCATAATATTCGGGACGTATACCCTCAAGTTTAAAGCCATTTTTTCTGTATAACTTCAATGCAGGAATATTGCTTTTTCTCACTTCAAGAGTAAGTCCAATCATTTCTTTTTCTTTGGCAATTTCAAATAGCTTATTTATTATGGCATTGCCTATACCCTTTTGTCTATAGTCCTTTTGTACTGCAATATTTGTAATATGACCTTCATTTACAATATGCCACATACCGCCATAGCCTATAACCTTTTCCTTTTCAACAGCAACAACATAAATAGCTATATTATTGCTTAATTCCTTTTCTATAGATTTTCTGCTCCATGGAATTGCAAAACTTTCATTTTCTATTTCAATTATACCGTCAATATGATTTTTATTCATTAATTCTATTTGCATTTTTAATCACTTTCTATATTTAATAGTATAAAATAATACTTTTTTATAATAACATCAAAATTTTTATTAAATTAAGTCGAAAAAATTTAATTATTAATAATTATATCGGAAATAATATCCGAATATTCATTACCAAATTCATCATAAAGAATATTAAATTTATTAACCATCTCACTTTTTTCTTCTGGTGATACGGGAATAAATTTAATGTTTCGCTCTTTCAAAAAAGATTTAACCTCCTGTTCTTTTTTTTCCCATAAATTCTTTTCATATATTTCTGCCATTTTGGCACATTCCTTTATTATCATTAACTCTTCGTCAGTTAAATCAGAGAGTATTTTTTTTGATGCAATAAGCACATCAGGGATTCTGCTGTGTTCATCTTCAATGTAATATGGACATTGCTCATATTGCTTATAACTGTAATATATTAAAATATTGTTTTCAGCTCCGTCAAGTGTATCTATTTTTACTTCATCAGCTATAAGATTTTCATCGGCAAAGCTTGGAATACACCCAAGAGTTTCACACATTGAGTACATTAAACTTGAATTTTGAACACGTATTTTTAAATTTTGCAAGTCGTCTATTTTTGATATGTTCTTTTTTGTATAAAAGCTCCTTGAGCCGGAATAATACCATGCAAGAAAAGATATGTCTTCTTCTTCCATTTCCTCTTTTAACAGACTACCCAAATTTCCTTCTAAACCATCCCACATTTGATCATCACTTTCAAATAAATATGGCAAAAGTAAAACATTAATTTCATCCACATATTCAGCTAAAGGGGCTACGGATATTCTGCCAAAAGCTAAGCTGCCATCCTTAATTTTTGATGCTATTGTTGTTTCATCTCCAAGCTCACTGTCAGAATATACTTTAACTTTTATTTTTCCTCCGCTTTTATTTTCAACCATTCTCGCAAAATATTCATCAGCAATGGTTGTAACATAATCCTTGCTGTTAGTTTCTGCTAAAAGGAAAGTTTTTGTAATATTTTTAGTTGATTTTTTACTATATATAACTAATGAAGCAATAACCCCTATTATAAATAACAAAAAGAATATAATTATGTACTTCTTTTTTTTAATCATAAAACCACTTCCAAAATCTTTCTTGTAATTATTTTAACATTAATTAAAGAAAATATCAACAAAATAAATAACTCCGACGCATTATTTAAAGCATCGGAGTTATTTATTAAAAATTATAATAATCCTGCAATCTTAGGAATTGTAAGTGTAAGAGGAGAGCAGAATGTAACCAACAGTAATATGACTATGGTTACAGCAAAGTAAGGCAGCAGTGTTTTTATTACCTGTTCAATAGAAACATCAGATACCTTACAGCCTGTAAATAATATTGCACCAACAGGAGGTGTAATACAGCCTATACAAAGATTAAATGTCATCATAACACCAAAATGAACCGGGCTCATACCAAAACTTTCTACAATAGGAAGAAAAATCGGTGTGAAAATAAGTATTGCAGGTGTCGGATCCATAAATGTACCTAATATTAAAAGAACGACATTCATAATTAACAAAATAACAACCGGGCTGTCTGAAACAGCTAAAAGAGATGCTGCCACTAAATTAGGTATTTTAGTAAATGCAAGTATCCATGACATTATAGAAGACAAACCAATAAGGAAAACAATTATTGCAGTAAGCTTTGCTGCTTCAAGCAAAATTCTTGGCAAATCTGATACCTTAATACTCTTATATATAAATGAAAGAAGGAGTGCATAGCATACAGCAATTGCTGAACCTTCTGTTGGTGTAAATGCACCAAGAAGAATACCACCGATTACAATTACTATAAGCATAAGACTTGGAAGAGCTTTCCATAAAGTAACGAGCTTAACCATAAAAGAAACTTTTTCTCTGCCTTTATATCCTTTCTTTCTTGCCATAAAAAAGGCAAGTACCATTACACCTAAGCCCCACAAAATTCCCGGAATATATCCTGCAAGGAATAATGAGGTTATAGATACACCGCCTGCAACAGTTGAAAAGATAATAAGAGTGTTGCTTGGAGGTATTAATATTCCTGTAGGAGCAGATGCAATATTTACTGCTGCTGAGTATGCCTTGTCATAACCCTCTTCTTCCTCCATAGGTCCCATTATGCCGCCTATTGCCGCACATGCAGCAGAACCTGAACCTGATACTGCACCAAAAAGCATATTTGCAACTACATTTGTAAGAGCAAGTGAACCCGGCATCCTTCCAACCAATACAAGTGCAAGGTTTACAAGTCGTCTGGCTATACCGCCATTATTCATAATTATACCTGCAAGTATAAAAAACGGAATTGCTAAAAGTGTAAAAGAATTTATACCTGTAAATATTTTCTGTGCTGACATTAAAGCTGCCTTAGCTCCGGGCAGAACGGCAGCTATTGCCAAGGCT
>CABVEG010000148.1 GCA_902497185.1 uncultured Eubacteriales bacterium
ATAGCAATTCCCGACTGAACTGATTTATTAATCAGTTTTTCTATATTATAACCCTTAATTGAGATTATAACATAACCTTGAATAAATTTCCATACTTTGCTTATATAAATCACTCCAAATTTTTTTCAAATCTAAAGGAATTAAATATTCCTGTTAAATATATAAAATCTCTGTTAATTTCCTGTATATTTATTTTTTCTCCTTCCGCAACAATAAATCCTGAATTGAGTTTTATAACTATAAGCTGTTCTGTTAATATTTTTATTCCTTTGTGATTTTCAATATAAAGACTTTTGTTTCCCGTCAACTCCAGTTTTGGTGTAGAGGATATAACTTCAGCAGGGAATTTAGTGCTTTTTGAAATTTTTTCTTCAATTTTTTTCATATTATCCACACACCTTGCCTTTATAAATTTATATGCTGACAAATAATAAATATGTTATGTTCTATTGTAATTTTCTCTTTTTTGATTTATAATCAAAGAAAAAAATAAATTAATGGAGGTTATAAAAAATGTCAAATTTTTATTATAACAATGATACAGAGCTTGAGGTGCTTGTGCCCGGCAAGAATTATAGAAAGGTATTGGCACATGATGGCAATATGATGATAGTTGAAGTATATTTTGAGGATTATTTTGATGCGCCTGAACATAAGCATATACATGAGCAGGCGACTTACTGCGTTGAAGGAGAATTTGAGTTTAGAGTAGGCGGAGAAATAAAGAGCATAAAGCCCGGAGATACTGTATATATGCCATCAAATGTTTTACACAGCTGCAAAGTTCTTACACCTAAGGGTAAGCTTGTAGATGTATTTACGCCACAGAGAGAAGATTTCCTTAAGTAAATGAGAACAGCATTAGGAAAAACATTTACTTATTATATTGTTGTATTACTAATAACCTTTTTTCTTTTAAGCTTAGGATTTACGGAAGTATTTAAAGGTTATTTTTACAGTGACCAAAATGATGATTTGCTTAACCAGGCAATTAAAATATCTGATATTTATATTCAAAGCCGCAGTGGTGATAATATAGATGAAGAATACTTTAATAATGAAATAAGTATAATTGATAAATATATGGATTACAGCTTTATTCTCTTTGACAGAGATTTAATGGTGCTGTCAAAGTCAAAGGATATTAACAATCTGTCAACGGGTACGATTATTGATAAATTTGATGGCTGTGATGATGTATTGTCCGGAAATATTAAGTGGTTTCAGGGGAATATTGACAACATATATTCTCAAAACAGATATATATTGTACTACCCGATTGTTATAGATGATGGTGTAAAAGCCTTTGTTGCCGTAAGCGTTACTTTAAGTGAGCTCACTGATAATATAAACAGAGTAAATGTAATAGTAATATTCTTTTTGATTCTCTTTATTGTTTTAGGTTTTATAACAATACATTGGGCTACAAATGAATTTGTAAAGCCTATACGTAAGCTAAGTAATGCTGCAAATTATATTTCAAAAGGCAATTTTGATGAAAGAATTGATATTGACGGGTATTTAAATGATGAAATAACAGAGCTTTGTGTCAGCTTTAATACTATGGCGGAAAATTTAGATAGTCTTGAAAAGCGAAGAAGAGAAATAATTTCAAATATTTCCCACGATCTTCGTTCTCCCATTACCTCAATAAAAGGGTTTCTTCAAGCAATGCTTGATGGAACAATTAAGGAGGAAAAGTATAAACATTATCTGGAAATTATATATAATGAAACTGAAAGACTTAATAAGCTGTCAAACAATATACTGGATTTAAATAAGATGGACAATTCAATAAATGCTCTTGATATGGTTAATTTTGATATAAATGTTGTAATAGCTGAAACAATTAATCTTATGAAAAACAGAGCAGAAAGAAAAGGTATTGAACTTATGTTTGATACCTGCCAAAGTAAAGTTATTGTATATGCCGATATTGACAAAATCAGAAGAGTTTTGGGTAATTTAATGGATAATGCTATTAAGTTTACGGAAAAGGGTTATGTTAAAATTAATTCAGAAATAAGGGGAAATAAGGCTTATATTTCTGTTGATGATACGGGAATCGGCTTATCAAAGGAAGAACAATCCAGAGTTTTTGAAAGGCTGTATAAGGCTGATGCATCAAGAGGTATGGATAAGACGGGCAGTGGACTTGGTCTTGCTATTGTAAAGGAATTTATAAAGGCACATAACCAGACTATAGAGCTTAAAAGTGAAGAAGGCAGGGGAAGCTGTTTTACTTTTACTTTGGATTTGGGACAATAAACAAAAAAGACGGTTATAAATAAAAAAGACCGTCTTTTTAAATGTTCATATATATAATTAAATGTACTGCTATGGAAAATATAAATGTAATTATAAAATAAGTTTTTCTTATTTTATGATGAAAAATAAACATAGCTAAAAAGCCACCAATACCTCCTCCAATTAAAGAAAGTATTAAAAGTGTGGCTTCAGGTATTCGCCATTTATGTAATATGGCACATAATTTATCAATTCCCATAATAATGAAGAGAAACAGATTTATAATTACATAATATAACTGTATTGTTTGATTAAGCATTGTTATTTCTGACCAGATTACGCCAGTCAAGATCACCTCTGTCAAGAGCAAGGAGTAAAGCTTCAGCGGTTGCTAAATTTGTTGCTAAAGGTATATTGTGCATATCGCAAAGTCTTAAGGCAGAATTGAAATCAGCAGAACCAATAGCTGCCGGTTTTGCAGGGTAAGATGTATCCCTCAAAAAGATAACAAGATCAATTTCGTTATTGCTGATTTGTGATGCAAGCTGCTGCTCACCGCCTAAATCGCCTGCAAGATATTTATGTACGGGCAGGTTTGAAGTGTCTTCAATAAGCTGTCCTGTTGTACCTGTTGCATATAAGTCGTGCTTAATAAAAATATGTCTGTATGCAACACATAAATTTTCCATTAAAGTTTTTTTGCTGTCATTTGCAACTAAAGCTATGTTCATTTAATCACCCCTAAAAAATATTTTTTTGTCTGTTAATACCCACATTTAAAACCAGACCAATAGCCAACATATTTGCCCACATTGAACTGCCTCCATAGCTTAGGAAAGGAAAGGGCATACCTGTATTTGGCAGAAGTCCTGTTGCAACACCAATGTTTACAAATGTTTGAAAAGCCAGCATACCGGCAACACCGCCTGCAAGAAGCATACCTAAATAATCATCGGAATACATGGCAATGTTTATACATCTGCTTATAATGACAAACATAAAAATTAAAACAATTAAGCAGCCAATGAATCCAAATTCTTCTCCTATTACGGAAAAAATAAAGTCGTTATGAGATTCAGGCAAATAACTTAGCTGATTTATGGTACCGTTAAAAAGTCCTTTTCCCGTAAGTTGACCTGAGCCTATTGCCCATATAGAATTTTTAGTCTGATAAAAATCGGGACTTGAAAAATCTGAATGGATATAGTCTACAATTCTTTTTATCTGGTAATCAGTCATAAATGTACTTAATATTTTATGTTCTGAGCTTAAAGCATCAACATAAACAATAACAATAATCGGTACAATTATCAGCAGAGCAATTTTAATATATTTGCCTGCAATATTGCCAAGAAACATTTCAGTTGCAAATATTGCAAGGAGTACCAGACTTGCAGAAAGGGAAGGCTGAACTTTAATCAACACCAATGGAACTGCCACACTTATTCCTGCTATTAATAGTATATTTATATTATTAATCTTTTCTTTAAATTTGTCAACAAATTTTGCCAAATAAATTATAATAAATATTTTTGCAAATTCAGATGGCTGAATACCGAAAATCCATCTCTTTACTCCCTGTTCTTCACTGCCTATTACCAGAACCAAAACCAGTAATATTAAGTTTAAAACATAGAAAGGTATATATAGCTTTGTCAGCTTTTTATAGTCCCAAAAAGCAAAAAGCAACATCAAAAATATGCCTGTTATAAGCCATAAAATCTGATTAAGAAATTTACCCTGTATACCATTTACATTTATTCTGGTTGCGCTGCCTATTGTTATTATGCCAAATACAGATATTGCAATAACACAGAATATAAGTAAAAAGTCAAGGCTATAAGCTCTTTTATTCATTTGACTCATCCTGTCTTTATTTAATAGGTATTTTTATATTAATGTAGGATATATTTTTTCCTGCTCCAAATTTAGCTTTGTTGTTATATTTGTCAATATCTATGTAATTTGATACAGTTTTTATAATATCCTGTTTAATCATATCAAGAGTTTCGTTAGTGCATGAAACCCTGTCTTTTAAAATTAAGTATTTTAATCTGTCTTTTGCGATTGCTCCAGAGGAGTTGTTATCATACATAAATATCACTCCTTATCTCTGTGCAGCCATCCAAATAATCTTTCAAATAAAGTAGTTCTTGTAGGCAGCATAAGCTCAAGCAAAGGAACATCTTCGCCAAGAATTCTTTTAACTATATTACGGTATGCAAGTCCTGCAATGGATTCTTCGTTTGCCACGGCAGGTTCTCCCTTATTAGTTGATATGACTATGCTTTCATCATCGGGTATAATACCAAGTGTATCTATAGCAAGAATTTCTTCAACATCCTCCAATGACATCATCTCATTTCTTGATACCATATCAACTCTTATCCTGTTAAGAATAAGCTGTGAGTGCATAAGACCGTTAGATTCAAGCATACCGATTATTCTGTCAGCATCTCTGACTGCTGAAATTTCAGGTGTAGTTACAACAATAGCCTTATCAGCAGCGGCAATAGCATTTTTAAATCCCTGTTCAATTCCGGCAGGGCAGTCTATAATTATATAGTCAAAGCCTTCTTCTTTAATGCTGTCACAAAGTTTTTCCATCTGTTCCGGAGTTACAGCGGTTTTATCTCTTGTTTGTGCAGCAGGGAGGAGGTATAACCCCTCATATCTCTTATCTCTTACAAGTGCCTGTTTTAATCGGCAGGTACCCTCAATAACATTTACAAGGTCATATATTATTCTGTTTTCAAGCCCCATTACCACGTCTAAGTTTCTAAGTCCTATATCTGCATCAAGCATAACTACTTTTTTGCCTTCTATTGCAAGTCCTGTACCAATATTGGCAGAGGTGGTAGTTTTTCCAACACCACCTTTGCCTGATGTTACGACAATTACTTCACTCATTGTTATCCTCCTAAGTATATAATCTTATATACTAATGATAGCATAATATATTGAATTTTG
>CABVEG010000149.1 GCA_902497185.1 uncultured Eubacteriales bacterium
GTGTAAAAAAATATTTGGTGTGATTTTTTATAACCACACCAAATATTATACAACCGAAATAAAAAAAGCGACTAAAACGCTTTTTTTATTTTTATCAACCACATCAGTTGACAAATAACCATTAATTTTTATTATTTTTTCCAATAGGGAGCTGCACAAGTATGACTGCTGCAAAAACTACTACACATCCTAAAATCTGTCTTAAGCTAAGGCTTTGGTCGGTTAATAAAAATCCCACCTTATATGCCACAACACCTGCTATGGCTGCTATAACAGATTCTAAGCTTAAAATTATGGCAGCAGTAGTGGGATTAACATCTTTCTGTCCTACTATCTGTAACGTATACCCTACACCGCTTGATATAAATCCCGCATAAAGTATGGGAACAATACCCATTTTAATCTGTTCAATACTTGGCTTATCAAAAACAAGCGAAAGTACTCCACAAATAACAAAACATACAAAAAACTGTATAGCTGAAATTACAACACCATCTGTTTTAGATGAAAAGTAATCAATAATCAAAATATGCACCGCAAAGGCAATGGCACATAAAAACACCATTATATCACCCCTGCTTATTGTAAGGCTTTCGTTCATACACAAAAGATACATACCTATAGCAGCAATCACTGCACTTATCCATACAATAAAAGGTGCTTTTCTACCAATAAATATGCCCAAAACAGGCGTAAAAATGATATATAGTGTTGTAATAAAGCCCGCCTTGCCTACACTTGTTGTAACAATACCATACTGCTGAAAAAGACTTCCGGCAGTCAGTGCAATTCCGCATAAAATCCCTGCAATAATCGTTATACGCCAATTTGCACTTTTTTTGTCTTCTTTTTTTCTTCTGTAAAATATAACAGGCATAAGCGCTATTACAGCCAAAATGTTTCTGCTTGCAGTAAAAGTAAATGGTTTCATATATTCCATTCCCTTTGACTGGGAAACAAAAGCAACGCCCCATACAAAGGCAGCTAAAAACAGAAGAAAACAATTTCTGTACTTGCTCATAGCTTTTTACTTTAATACTGACTGTATAAATGACCTTGTTCTTTCATTTGCAGGATTATTAAATATAACTTCAGGAGTATTCTCCTCAAGAACAATGCCCTCATACATAAACACAACCTTATCGGCAACTTCTTTCGCAAAACCCATTTCGTGAGTTACAATAACCATTGTAATGCCTTCTTTAGCAAGGTCTGCAATTACATTTAAAACCTCACCTGTAAGCTCCGGATCAAGTGCTGATGTAGGCTCATCAAAAAGTATAATTTCAGGATTTCTCATTAATGCTCTTGCAATGGCAACTCTCTGTTTTTGTCCTCCTGAAAGAGTTGACGGCATAACATTAAGTTTATCCACAAGACCTACCTTTTTAAGCATTTCAACAGCAAGTGCCTCAATTTCAGCCTTACTTCCTTGCTTATTTAACATAGGTGCACACATAAGATTTTTCTTTATGCTCATATGTGGAAATAAATTAAAATGCTGAAAAACCATTCCTGCCTTAGATAATATTTTAATTTTCTCCTTTTGATGTGGGTATTTGCCATTTTCACATAAATATTTGCCTGCTATGCTTATTGTTCCGTCATTAACAGTTTCCAAATCAATTAAACTTCTTAAAAAAGTACTTTTGCCTGAACCTGAAGGACCAAGTATTGCAACAACCTCACCCTTTGAAACATTAAGACTTACATCCTTTAACACTTCAAGGTCACCAAAACTTTTTCTAATATTTTTAGCTTCTATTTCATACATACTTAACCCTCCTTCCTAAAATGCAAATTTCTTTTCGAGCTTTTTAAATAACACAGATAGCAAATAGCTTAAAATCAGATAAAATGCTGCTGCAACTGCATAAGCCGAAACATTTGTAGTTCTGTTTACAATATTGTTTGTTACCTTTAATAAATCAGATAAGCCTAAAGTAGTAATTAAAGCAGTATCCTTTAAAAGGATAATAGTTTCATTAGCTACAGCAGGCAATGAAATTCTAAACATCTGAGGCATAACTATTTTAAACTTAGTCTGAATATCACTTATACCAAGTACTTTTGCAGCCTCGTACTGACCCTTATCTACAGACAATATTCCCCCTCTGAAAATTTCAGCAAAGTAAGCAGCATAATTAAGTACAAAGGCTATAGCACCGGCAGTAAACCTGTCACTTATGACAAGGTACTGACCAATTTTAGGAATAAAAGGCAAACCAAAATAAACAAAGAAAATCTGCAAAAGCAAAGGAGTTCCTCTCATAATAAGAATATAAACTCCTAAAATTTTATTTATTATTTTACTTTTACCTGTATATAAAAAAGTCATAATTAAACCCAAAGGTATTGACAGAACTATTGTAACCAAAAACAGCTCAACAGTAAGCCTGCATCCTGTCATCATTTGGCTTATCCATGATATTAAATCCATAAATTATCTCCTTACAAAAAACAAATAAAAGGGGGCTGTATTGACAGCCCCGTTACTATATTTGTCAATTAGTTATTCTTAACTACTATATCTTCACCAAACCACTTTTCAGAAATTTCAGCAGCAGTGCCATCAGCTGATAATTCGTCAAGAGCTGTCTGAAGTTTATCGATTAATTCAGTATTACCCTTCTTTGCTGCAATACCATATTCCTCAGAACCAAAGTCATCATCAAGGATAACAAACTTCTTGTCAGGATTCTGTGCAAGATAATATCTTGCTACAATTTCATCAGCTACAACAGCATCAACTCTGCCTACTTCAAGATCAGCTAAAGCTAAAATATTAGTATCATAAGTTGGCATTGAAGCAAACTGTGTATGTATATCATTAGCCTCAATGGCATCTACAGCAGAAGAGCCGTCCTGAACACCAACGTTCTTTCCTGCAAGGTCAGCCTTAGCATTAATATCTGAGCCTTCATTTACAATAATAATCATTCTGTTGTTAAGATATGGCTTAGTAAATTCCATAGCCTCAAGTCTTTCATCAGTAATTGAAAAACCATTCCAAATTAACTGTATTTTATCAGAACTAAGCTCAAGCTCCTTGCTGTCCCAATCGATTGGCTGAAATTCAACTTCAACACCCATTTTTTCAGCAGCAGCCTTTGCTAAATCAATATCAAAGCCTACGATTTCGTTATTTTCATCTCTAAAACCCATAGGCGGGAATTGGTCGTCAAGACCTATAACAATCTTTTCAGTGTTTGCAGTGTCAACGGCTTCATCAGCAGCACCGCCACAGCCTACCATTGTAAATCCTAAAGACATTACAAGTAACATACTTATTAACTTTTTCATAAAAATTTCCGTCCTTTCAAAAATAAAAATAGCTATGACAATAATATATCATACTTTAGTAATTCTGTCAATTAAAGTATTAAAAATAATTAAAACATAAAAAGCCAATACAATTAACAGGAATCGTATCGGCTTTAATATCACCCGCCTAAATAAGCCTTTTTAACACTATCATCGTTAAGAAGCTTATCCGCATCACCGGACATAACAATTTTTCCCGTTTCAAGTACATAGGCTCTGTCTGATATAGAAAGCGCCATTTTTGCATTCTGCTCAACAAGAAGAATTGTCATACCATCATCATTACATGACTTAATAATATCAAAAATATCCTTTACAATAATAGGTGCAAGACCCATTGATGGTTCATCAAGAAGCAGCATTTTAGGTTGACTCATTAAGGCTCTGCCCATTGCAAGCATCTGCTGTTCTCCGCCTGAAAGTGTACCTGCAAGCTGTTTTCTTCTTTCCTTTAATCTTGGAAAAAGAGTCATAACTCTTTCATACTCATTCTTAATAAAATTTTTATCCCTTACTGAAAATGCACCAAGTTCAAGATTTTCGTGAACTGTAAGCTCCTGAAAAACTCTTCTGCCTTCGGGAACATGACCAATGCCAAGTTTAACTATTTTATCGGCAGTAAGACCCGTAATATTTTTATCCATAAACTCAACCGTACCGCCGCTTGACTTAATAAGACCTGAAACACTGTGGAGAGTTGTAGTCTTACCTGCACCATTTGCACCAATAAGTGATACAATTTCACCTTCATTTACATCAAAGGTTATACCCTTTATAGCATGAATAGCACCATAATGCACATTCAAATCATTTACCTTTAACAATTTCTCTCCACCTCCTTAATTACCCAAATAAGCTGCAATAACTCTCGGGTCATTCTTTACCTTTTCAGGAATATCATCACAAATTACCCTACCGTATTCAAGAACAACTATCTTTTCACAAATACCCATTACAAGTGACATATCATGCTCAATAAGCAAAATCGTAATATTAAACTTATCTCTTATCAAGGCAATGGTATTCATAAGTTCAGCAGTTTCAGCAGGATTCATACCTGCCGCAGGTTCGTCAAGAAGCAAAAGCTTTGGATTGGTTGCAAGTGCTCTTGCAATTTCAAGCTTTCTTTGCTTACCGTAAGGCAGGTTGCTTGCAAGCTGATCAGCCTCACCGTCAAGGTCAAATATATTTAATATTTCCATTGCCCTTTCAGTTATAAGCCTTTCCCCCGTTCTATGCTTAGGCAATCTTAAAATACTGTCAAATACAGAAAAATTATACTGATTGTGAAGACCAACCTTAACATTATCAATTACTGACATCTGTGAAAAAAGTCTTATATTCTGGAAGGTTCTTGCTATACCGCTCTTATTAATCTGAATAGGGTTTTTACCTGACATTTCCTCTCCATCAAACTTAAATGTACCGTCTGTAGGTTTATAAACGCCTGTTAAAAGATTGAAAATAGTAGTCTTACCTGCGCCGTTAGGTCCAATAAGTCCGTAAAGCTGACCTTCCTCAATAGTTAAGCTGAAATTATCAACAGCTCTAAGGCCGCCAAAGGAGATGCCTAATTCTTTAACCTCTAATAAAGCCATAATTATTTACCTCCCTCTTTATTTTTACCAAACACCTTTTGTCTGAAAGCAACAAGTGTAGGATTTGAACTGAATAACATCATAACTATAAGTGCCACTGCATAAAGCAGCATTCTGTAATCTGCCAAAAATCTTAAAATTTCAGGCAATATTGTAAGTATAATAGCAGCAATAATACTGCCCGGAATACTACCCATACCGCCTAAAACAACCATAACCAAAATTTCAATAGACTTGTTAAAATCAAATGTTGCAGGCTTTAATATGGCAAGGTTATG
>CABVEG010000150.1 GCA_902497185.1 uncultured Eubacteriales bacterium
TTTAATAGTGTTATTATGATGTTAATTAAATCGTTGATGAGGACAGTAGCTTTTTGATTACCCATTCAGAGAGGAATGTATTTGCTGAGAGCATTCTATGGCGGCGAAATGTGAATACCACCTCTGAGTAGCTCTAATAAAGCTCGGCTTAACCCCGTTAACGGTTATAAAAGCGGCAGTTTTTACTGCAATTAGGGTGGAACCACGGTAACTCGTCCCTTTTGGGACCTGTTGCCGTTTTTTTGTATTTTATTTTAAAGGAGTGTAAAAGATGGTAAATGTTACTTTAAAGGATGGCAGTGTTAAATCCTATGAAGCAGGTACTTCTATTCTTGACATTGCTAAGGATTTAAGCGAAGGCTTAGCAAGAAATGCCTGTTGTGGTATTATTAACGGCGAGGTTGTGGATTTAAGAGAGGGTGTTAAAGAGGATTGTGAGGTTGAAATCTGTACATTTGACTCTCCTGAGGGCAAGAGAGCTTTCAGACACACAGCATCTCATATTTTAGCACAGGCTGTAAAGAGATTATATCCACAGGCTAAGTGTGCTATTGGTCCTTCAACTGATGATGGCTTTTATTATGATTTTGATGATATAGTTTTTAATCCTGAAGATTTTGAAAAAATTGAAAAGGAAATGAAGAAGATTGTTAAAGAAAATCTTCCTATTGAAAGATTTGAGCTTCCAAGAGCAGAGGCTATTAAGTTTATGGAAGAAAAGGGCGAGCCTTATAAGGTAGAGCTTATTAATGACCTTCCTGAGGATGCTGTTATATCTTTCTATAAGCAGGGTGAATTTACTGACCTTTGTGCAGGTCCTCACCTTATGTCAACCAAGTATTGCAAGGCTATTAAGATTATGAGTGTTGCAGGTGCTTACTGGAGAGGAAGCGAAAAGAACAAGATGCTTGCCCGTTTATATGCAACAGCCTATACTAAGGCAAGTGACCTTGAGGCGTACCTTAATATGCTTGAAGAGGCTAAAAAGAGAGATCACAGAAAGTTGGGCAAGGAATTGGGCTTATTCTGTATTCTTGACGAAGGTCCTGGATTCCCGTTCTTCCTGCCAAAGGGTATGGTATTAAAAAATACTCTTCTTGACTATTGGAGAGAAATACACAAGAAGGCAGGCTATGTTGAAATTCAAACTCCTATGATGCTTAACAGACAGCTTTGGGAGCGTTCAGGACACTGGGATCACTATAAGGAAAATATGTACACAACTAAGATTGATGATGTTGACTTTGCAATTAAGCCAATGAACTGTCCCGGCGGTATGCTTGTTTATATGCAGGAACCTCATTCCTACAGAGATTTGCCTATTAGAGCAGGTGAAATAGGTCTTGTACACAGACATGAAAAGAGCGGTGCTTTACATGGGCTTATGAGAGTAAGATGTTTCTCACAGGATGATGCCCATATTTTTATGACTCCTGACCAGATTAAGGATGAAATTAAGGGTGTAGTAGCTCTTATTGATCAGGTTTATACTTTATTTGGATTTAACTATCACATTGAGCTTTCTACTCGTCCTGAGGACTCTATGGGTTCAGATGAGGACTGGGAAAGAGCTACAGCAGGCTTAAAGGGTGCTCTTGATGAATTAGGCAGAGATTATGTTATTAATGAGGGCGACGGTGCTTTTTATGGTCCTAAGATCGACTTCCATCTTGAGGATTCCTTGGGCAGAACATGGCAGTGCGGTACTATTCAGCTTGATATGCAGTTACCTGAAAGATTCCAGCTTGAATATACTGACAAGGACGGCGAAAAGAAGCGCCCTGTTATGATTCACAGAGTTTGTTTTGGTTCTATTGAAAGATTTATAGGTATTTTAATTGAGCATTTTGCAGGTCATTTCCCAACATGGTTAGCTCCTGTTCAGGTTAAGGTGCTTCCTATTTCAGATAAGTATGCTGACTATGCAAAGAAGGTTGAGGCTGCTTTTGAAGATGCAGGTGTAAGGGTTGAAACTGACCACAGAGCAGAAAAGATTGGCTATAAGATAAGAGAAGCAAGAAATGAAAGAGTTCCTTATATTGTTGTAGTAGGTGAAAAGGAAGCAGAGAATAATACTCTTTCAGTAAGATGTAAGGGTGAGGATTTAGGCGCTTATAAGCTTGATGATTTTATTGCTGAAATTAAGGAAGAAATTAAGAATAAGACAAAGAGATGGTAAATTAATGTTTATCTTACGATTGGCTTGCCAATCGTAAGATAAGAATTCAAAAGCATTTTGCGGTCGCACAAAGTTTGTCTGTTTATTATTTTATAATAAACAGACAACGACTGCGATGCTGTGCAAAAACGTGAGCCTACTTTTTTCTTTAATAAAGGCTCGTTTTTGCACCAAGCAAAATTGGTAAGCTTTTGAATTTGCGTGAGGTTCTTGCCTAAATGGCAAGGTTCTCACGTTTGTTTAGCATAGCTATTAATAGCCATTTTATAGAGTAACTAATAAGTTAAACATTAATTTACAAACGGAGGAAAAAATGTCAGAAAATAAAATTTTTGAAAGTCAGCCTAATCTTATGTCCTACATTCCGGGATTAAAGGTTGTGGATGCTACATTAAGAGATGGTGGACTTGTTAATGATTTTAAATTTACAGATGAATTTGTTAAGGATCTATATCTTGCAAACATTAAAGCAGGTGTAGACTATATGGAATTTGGTTATAAGGCATCAAAGGAAATATTTGATGAAACAAAATTCGGCAAGTGGAAATTTTGTGTTGATAAGGATGTAAAGGATATTGTAGGCGAAAATGCGACACCTTTAAAGCTTGCTGTTATGCTTGATGTTGGCAGAACTGATAAAAACGATGTACTTCCTAAGGAGGAAAGCCCTTTTGACCTTGTAAGAGTAGCTACATATATTCATCAAATTCCTGCTGCTATTGACTTGATTGAAGATGCAAAAGCCAAGGGCTATGAGGTTTCAGTAAATATTATGGCAGTATCAAAGGTAAGAGAGGATCAGTTGGTTGAAGGTCTTGAAATGCTTGCAAAGAGCAGTTGTGATATTATATATCTTGTAGATAGCTTTGGCTCATTTTATCCTGAGGAAATAGAGGTTCTTACAAGAAGATATGTGGATATAGGTAAGAAGTATAATAAAAAAATAGGTTTCCATGGTCATAATAATCAGCAGCTTGCTTTTGCCAACACAATTACAGCAATGAAAAACGGTGCCACATATGTTGATGCAACTATGAGTGGTATGGGCAGAGGTGCAGGCAACTGCTTTATGGAGCTTTTACTCGGTCTTTTAAGAAATCCTAAGTATAATGTTGTACCTACAATGGATTTTGTTGAAAAACATATTTTAAAATTAAAAGAAGATGGAATAGTTTGGGGTTATGATTTCCCATATCTTATGACAGGTATTTTAAACTGTCATCCACGTTCTGCAATTAAATTTACTCATGATAAGAGAACAGATTATAAGAACTTTTATCACGAAATTCTTGAAATGGATTAATATTTTAAACCCGTCAATTAGATTTGGCGGGTTTTTTGCTATATATGTTTTCATAAAAAAGCATTTTTTAGCTAATAAAAATATATCTACTTATTTATTTTATTATATATTTGAATAGCTGTTTTGACTTTCATACTTCAATTCCTTAGAGAGGTGTATTGACATAAATACAGTAATAATTGCTGTTATAATATCGGCTATTGGTTGTGAGTAAAGTATTGCATTTATTCCCCAAAACACAGGAAGAATCAAAATCACAGGGACAAAGCAAATTCCTTGCCTGCAAGCTCCAAGAATAAAGCCCTCTTTACCTTTGCCAAGTGCAAGAAACAAAGTGGAATAAACTGTATGAAAACCAAATAGGAAAAATGAAAATCCATTTGCCATAAGAGATTTTTTACCTATGGAAATCATTTTTGCGTTATCTCCTGCAAACTGTGAAATAATCTGTTTAGAAAATAAAATCATTAACATACCGACAAAAATGCAGAAAACCGTTGACCATAAAATTGAGGTTTTAATGACTTTTTTCAGACGCTCATACTTTTTTGCTCCGTAACTAAATCCTGCAATTGGTTGAAAGCCCTTTAAAAATCCAAATACAACCAAAGTTCCCATAGAGGTTATTCTTGTAACTGCTCCCATACCGGCAATAACAGCATCACCATATACATTTGCAGCTCTGTTAATCAGCATTATGGAAAGACTTGTAAGAAGTTGAAACGTCAGAGTAGGAATACCTATTTTCAAAATTTCCATCATTATATTTTTGGTAGGTCTATAATATTTAATATTGAAATCAAAGAGGCTCTTTTTTCGATATATATAGGATAAATAGACCGTTGTAGAAATGAATTGTGAAATAGCTGTAGAAATTGCAGCACCTGTCACACCCATATTAAATATATAAATGAAAATTGGGTCTAAAGCAATATTCAAAAGGGCTCCCAGCAACAAAGCACACATAGTTGTTTTTGCAGCGCCTTCGCTTGTTACAATATTATTCATTGTCACATTAAACACATTAAAGATAGACGATATTAAATAAATTCTTGCATATTTTAGTGCGTAGGGCATAATTGTTTCTGTTGCGCCTAAAAGTATCAAAATTGGTTTGAGAAAAAGGATTGTAATAATAATTATTATTGCACCGATAAAAATACTGCTGTATAATGCAGTAACAGCTACTTGGCTTGCTGCATATTTATCTGCCCTTCCTAAAAGTCTGGAAAGGCAAGATGCAGCTCCATTGCCAAACATCAGCCCTAAACCCACAATAATTTGACCTAATGGGAATACAATGGAAATTGCTCCCATAGGACTTTCCCCCAGACTCCCTACAAAGTAAGCGTCTGCAATATTGTAAAGGGCATTTATTAACATACCAATCATAATAGGTATACCCAGTGCCATAAGTGCTTTGGGTATAGACGCACTTCCCAGTAGTTCCATTTTTTTGTTTTGTTCATTCATGATTAACACTCCTTATCTTGACATAAGTTATTTTTTGAGTTACCATAAATTATAGTGATATAAAGATAAGTGATATAAATTATAGTAACATAGGTTATAATACTATAATTTATAGTATATGTCAAGATTATTTTTACAAAAGGAGAATTTTTATGGCAACAATTGATTTAATTGTATTGGGAATTTTAAAACAGAAGCAATTAAGCGCTTATGATATTCAAAAAGTTGTGGAGTAT
>CABVEG010000151.1 GCA_902497185.1 uncultured Eubacteriales bacterium
GCCTTATTTACAGTATCCATAGATATGGTAATCTCCCCACTTTCTTCATATTGGAGAGAGAAATTAAAATTGAAGAAGAAAATATTAATGTATATCCCTTAAAAACTATGGTAAGTGAGCTTATTAAGTTAAATGAAAATGATTGGGCATTGTATGCCTTTTCAAGAGAACCACTTGAAGGAAAAATTTCTCTTGAGGATAAGCTGCAGTTTGCTTATCTTGCCAGAGTATGCGGTGCTAATGAGGCTAACTATATGGGAAATCATAATATTACAAAGTGTGCTGAAAATATGGGCTTTATCATAAGAACACCAAACCTGCCTAACGGAGGTGCTAATGTAACATTTGCCCAATATGAAGAAAGTGGGGAGATTACCATATTTATGGATACTGTAAATAAGGCAAAGCCTGTTATTGAAGAATTAGGCAGCTTACTTGGAAATGTTGATATTTATAATGTACTTCTTCTTCACGAATTGTTTCACGGTATTGAGCAGAAAAAGGCTGATACTATTTATACTAAGACTAAGAAAATTGAACTTTGGAGAAAGCCTTTTTCAAATCTTTCAAGAATAAGCTGTTTAAGTGAAATTGCTGCAATGAGTTTTGCTAAAACTGTACTTAACTTAAATTATAATCCTTACATTTTTGACGTAATCCTTATGTATTTGTACAATAAAGAAGCAGCTGCAATGCTTTTTGAAGAAATTATGGAAATTAAGGAGGCAGCATAATGTTAACAACAACTTTAAATTTAGCGGATAAATATAATTATTTAGAGGATAAGTTTCAGAAGGCTTTTGAGTTTTTAAGAAATACAGATTTGGAAAATCTTCCTGTAGGAAGAACTGAAATTTCAGGTGATGATATATTTGCAAATGTTCAGGAGTATATTACAATGCCTGCAAACATTTGTAAATATGAAGCTCATGATAAATACTTTGATATTCAGTATGTAGTAAAGGGTATGGAGCAGTTTGGATATGTTTCAAGAGATGGTCTTGAAATTGATACACCTTATGATGAGGTAAATGACCTTATTTTTTATAAAGACCCTGAACATGGTGGAAGTGTATTATTAAATGAGGGAGATTTTGCCATTGTACCTCCGGAGGATGCCCACAAACCAAGATGTATTGAAAAAGAGCCTTGTGCAGTAAGAAAAATTGTAGTAAAAGTGAAACTATAGGAGGTTGTTAATATGAAAATTACTTTCAGATGGTATGGAGAGGGAAATGACAGTGTTTCATTAAAGCAAATTAGACAAATTCCTAATTGTACAGGTCTAATGGGTGTGTTGGACTATAAAGCGGCAGGAGAGGTTTGGACTGAAGATGAAATTGCTGACTATGTTAAGCACGTTAATGATGAAGGACTTGAAGTAGAGGTTATTGAAAGTGTTAATGTACACGAAGATATAAAAATGGGATTGCCTACAAGGGATAGGTATATTGAAAATTATATTACAACTATAAAAAATCTTGCTAAATATGGTGTTAAGGTAATTGTATATAATTTTATGCCTGTTTTTGACTGGTTAAGAACTGACCTTGCTCACCCTGTAGGTGACGGATCTACTGCTCTTTATTATAATGATGAGGAGCTTAAGGGAATGACGCCTCAAAAGCTTGTGGAAGACACAATTAACAACTGCAATGGCTTTACACTTCCGGGCTGGGAGCCTGATAGACTTGGCGAGCTTGAAAAAACGCTTGAAATTTACAAGGATATTGATGAAAACAAACTTAGAGAAAATTATAAGTATTTCCTTGAAAAGGTTATTCCTGTATGTGAAGAGGTTGGCGTAAAAATGGCGGTTCATCCTGATGACCCTGCATGGCCATTATTTGGACTTCCAAGAATTGCTCATTCTCAGGCAGATTTTGATAAGATTGTGGAAATGGTTGATTCTCCTGCAAACAGTCTTTGCCTTTGTACAGGTTCATTAGGCTCATCGCCTGATA
Source organism: uncultured Eubacteriales bacterium (assembly GCA_902497185.1). GTDB lineage: Bacteria > Bacillota > Clostridia > Lachnospirales > CAG-274 > Gallispira. Next base: position 1,965 of record CABVEG010000151.1, read on the forward strand.
ACAATATTCCTGAAATAATAAGGCATTTTGGTGAAAAGGACAGAATTGCCTGTGCTCATGTCAGAAATGTTAAATATTTAGGCGAAAAGTGTTTCAGAGAGGCATCTCATCTTTCAAAGGACGGCAATCTTGATATGTTTGAAATTATGAAGTCAATATTTGAAACCTGCCCTGATATTTATATTCGACCTGACCATGGCAGAATGATATGGGATGAAAAGGCAAGACCGGGATATGGTTTGTATGACAGAGCCTTAGGCATAACTTATATTAATGGTCTTTGGGAAGCATTGGAGAAAATAGGCAAATAGTAAATTTAGTTATTCCTTCTTTTTTATTTATATGTTAATTTTGAAAACAGCTGCCAATAAAGGTAGCTGTTTTCATTTGAAAATGTTATAATTGATATGAGGTGAAAATTATGATTAATGGTGTTATATTTGATATGGATGGCTTAATGTTTGATACAGAAAGACTTTCTACAGAGGGTTGGCTTAAATGCAGCGAAACTCTTGGAATAAATTTAGACTATGATTTTATAAACAGTTTTAAAGGTACATCAAGAGAATATAGTCGTAATCTTTTTAAGGAAAGATTTGGTGATAATTTTGATTATGAAAACGCAAGAAAAATAAGGACTAAGTATATAAATGATTTTATAAAGCAAAATGGTATACCTGTTAAAAGAGGACTTTACAAACTTTTGGAATTTTTGAGGGAAAATAAAATTTACTGTGCCGTAGCAACCTCAACTAAGAAGGAGCTTGCAGAAAAATATTTTGAAATGACAGATGTAAAGAAATATTTTTCCGCCTTTGTATATGGTGATATGGTGGAAAAAAGTAAGCCTGCGCCTGACATATTTTTAAAGGCAGCAGATATGTTGGGTGTTAATATTTGTGACTGTTTGGTTTTAGAGGATAGTCCGGCAGGTATAAATGCAGGCTATAATGCAGGAGCTGATGTTATAGCTGTTCCTGATATGATTCCCTTGGATTATGAAGTTTTAAATAAAGTTAAATTTTGCGTTGGCAGTTTAGAGATAGTAATAAATATAATTAAAAACAGTTTTGTTTGCAGTTAAAATATAGCTTTATGCTTTGCTGTTTAATTTTTTGATAAGGGTGTGATATATATGGCTGTTTTGTTAAGCAGTATCTACAACAGATTAAAATATGAAGATGGTCAGCAAATTAAGCTGATAGCAGGAGAAAAGGGCATTAATAATGTAGTAAAGTGGGTACACATTGTTGAAATAAATGAACTTACATCATTTTTGGAGGGAAACGAGCTTATATTTATAACAGGTATGGCAATTAAAAATGAAATTGATTTAATTGAGCTTGTAAAAAAGATATTTGAAACTAAAGCCAGCGGATTGGTTATAAATATTGGTCCTTACATAGAGAAGATACCTGACAGTGTAATTGAATTTTGCAATAAAAGAGATTTTCCTCTTTTTGAAGTACCATGGCAGGTATATTTAGGAAAAACAATGAAAATTTGTGCAGAAGAAATAAACCGTGCGGAACAAAGAGATTTGGAAATTTCGGCAGCTATACAAAATGCAATATTTAATTATGATAACCATAATTTATATGTGCCTATTTTGGAAAAGTATGGATTTCTGCAGGATTTTCATTATTGTGTTGCTTTAATTACCTATATAAGTGAATCAGATAAAGATATTAGCAAATTTGTAAAGGATATTTGTTCAAATATTGAAAACAGTCTTACATTTTATTCGGTATATGCAAAGGCTTTTCCTATGGGTAACAACATAGTGGTGCTTTTTATTAATCAGACGGACAGCAATATATATGAAATATCAGAGAATATAAAACAAAGATTTTTTGTTTATAATCGTGACGATATTAAGGTGTATATGGGCATAGGAAGAAATACTAAAAGCGTGAGATGTATATATAAATCTTATAATATTGCTCATAAAGTTATGGAGCTCCAAAAGAAGAAATACAGAAGTAATGAAATTATGTCCTATAGAAATATGGGCTTTTCAAAAATATTTTTAGCAATGGACGATAATGAAATTATGAGGGAGTATTATAGTGATGTTTTGGAACCGCTGGTGCAGTATGATAATCTTAACAACACAGGCTTTACTGAATTTTTGAGTATATATTTTGAGTGTGGCTCTTCCGTTAAGGAAACTGCCGATAAACTTTATCTTCATAGAAACAGTGTAAATTATAAACTTAGCAAAATACAGGATATACTTGGCTGTGACCTGTCAGATTTTAATGTAAAGACAGAATTGCTGATTGCTTTAAAGCTTAAGGAAATATTATAACAATATTTGTTTGTGCATCTGCACAATAAACTTTGTGGTTTAGCCTATTGTTTATTGTTTTTAATATTTGTATAATAGGCTCAGTTAAACAAATATACAACTATTTCAAAAAATAAATAATAGCAACAGGAGGTTATAAATATGTCAAAATTAAGTGGAGAAGAAGTTAAAGCAATGCACCAAAAATATGTAATGCAGTCATGGGCTAAATCAGGTTCACCTGCAATACCCGTTGAAAAGGCAGAAGGTATATATTTTTGGGATTACGATGGCAAGAAATATGCCGATATGTCATCTCTTTTGGTTTGTTCCAATTTGGGACATCAGAACAAGGCTATTGTAAATGCAATCAAGGAGCAGGCTGATAAAATGTGCTTTATGGCTCCGGCATATGCATCTGAACCTAAGTCAATTCTTGCTAAAAAGCTTTGTGAGGTAGCAGGTGAGGATACATATAAAAGAGTATTTTTTACTAACGGCGGTGCAGAATCAAATGAAAATGCAATTAAAATGGCAAGAATGGTAACAGGTAGAAGTAAGATATTCAGCTGCTACAGAAGTTACCACGGAGCAACCTTAGGTGCATCAAATGCCTCAGGTGATTGGAGAAGATTTGCTGCTGAAATAGGCGGTGCAAACGGATTTGTAAAGTTTATGAATCCTCATATGTATCAGGACGGATATACAAGAGGTGTAGACGATAAGGAATGTACTGAAAAGTATCTTGCAGAACTTGAAAGACAGCTCCATTATGAGGGTACTGATAATGTTGCCGCAATACTTATGGAAAGCATTGTTGGTGCAAATGGTGTCATTATTCCTCCTGACGGATATATGGAAGGTGTAAGAGCTATTTGTGATAAGTATGGTATACTTATGATTTGTGATGAGGTTATGGCAGGCTTTGGCAGAA
>CABVEG010000152.1 GCA_902497185.1 uncultured Eubacteriales bacterium
ACTGCAAAGATAAGCTAAATTATAATTTACCCTAAATACTCCCTCATAAATTCCCTCTGCTCCACAATTTCATCAATCTTATTCTTAACTCCTGTAGGCAAAAAACTTTTAGACCTTTTAAAAAAGTCCTCCATAGCACTTACAAATCGGTGCGGATACATAAGAACTACTCTCAGAACCTCATAATCTGCATTTGAAATTGAGGTATATCTTGAATACTTATTCAAAACTTCGTCTAAAAACATATACTGCAAATTATTTTTGCTGCTGTAATAACAGTTTTTTCTAACATATCGCCTTATAAAAAAGGCAATATCCTCTATATAATTAAGATATTTCATATTATCCCAGTCAATTATATATGTTCTGCCCTTTTTATATATTATATTACCTTCTTTAAGCCCACAGTGACAATAAGTGGAATTTTTGCCATAATTGAGTGTATCCAGTTTTTCAGTAATTTCAATACATTCCTCGGCAATTTGTCTGAAAGTCTTTATTTTTTCCTTATCCCAATACTGACAGCCCTTCTGATTTATAAGTTTAATTATTCTTTCAAGGGATTTTGCCTTACTGCGGTACATTGAAATAGTTGCATTGTTATCACCGGCAGCAGAAAGCATTTCCTCACTCATAAGTCTTAATCCTTTATGTAATCTGCCAATATCACTAAGAGCAATACTTACCTGGGTATTATTGTTAAAATCCAGCTCATTGGCACCAAAATATCTGGTTACAACATATATTTTACCCTCCTCCTCATAATAAGGAAGATTTTGATCGGTAACGGCATAAGTATCTATATTGTGAATGCCATAATCAAAAAGACACTCTTTAACTCTGTGTATTTCATTTATTTTGCTTGGCTTTGGTCTTGCAACAGAAAGGGAGTAAGCTCCGTTGCTGCAATTAAGTACATAGTAATAGCGGCATTTATAAACATTAATAGGATTAATATTAAATTTTTTACTTATTTCAACTATATTTTCATACAAAAAAATCACCTTCCCAGCAGAATTTTTATCCGCACACAATTTATTTTATGTATGAAAGGTGATTTATATGATTTTAATTAATTATATCCTGTATTTTTTCAAGAGTTTCATCAATGTTAAGATCACTCACATCAATTATAACATCGGCACACCTATTATATATAGGCTCTCTTTCTGCCATAATTTTGGCAATTTTCTCCTCCTTGTTACCTCCTGCAAGAAGTGGTCTGGTATTATCAAATCTCAAATTATAAGCAATCTGCTTAGGACTTGACTTTAAGTAAATAACAATGCCGCCCTTTTTAAGATTGACAACATTTACATCACTTTTAATAACGCCTCCGCCTGTTGCAATTATTTTGCTTTTAGGCTGAGCAAAACGCTGACAAAGCTCCTTTTCAAGCTCCCTGAAATAGGGCTCACCCTTTGTTTTGAAAATATCGTTGATTGACATACCTTCTTTATTTTCAATGAAGTCATCCATATCTATAAATTCCCTCTTTAGTGTTATGGAAAGCTTTTTGCCGATACTTGTTTTTCCACTTCCCATAAATCCAATAAGAACAATATTTTTTTCCATTTAACAATTCTCCCTGAAATACTTACTTAATTTTGTGCAAAGCTCCTCTTGAAGCTCTTTGTCATATTTTTCATCAAACCATATTTCTTCGGCAGCAACTGCCTGATAAACAAGCATACAAAAGCCGTTAAGGGTTCTAATTCCTTCTTCCTTTGCGTCTTTTAAAAGCTGTGTTTCCCAAGGTGTATAAATTGCATCAAATACAAACTCTACACCCTTTTTATTGTAAAAACTCCTATCCTCAACAGGGCTTAAACCAATTTTATCGCCAAATCCTACAGTAGTGGCATTTATTATAATATCACAATGTTCAATTTCATTTATTTCACTCATTGCCACAAATTCAATTTCAGAATCATAATATGCTGAAATATTTTTAGCCAGCCTTTTTGCTTTATCAACAGTTCTGTTAGCTATTATAAGTTTTTTGCAGCCTTCATCACAAGCCATAACGGCACAGGCATTTGCCGCACCTCCTGCCCCAAGTAAAAGCACGGTTTTATCTTTAATAGCATAACCGGCATTTTTAATGGCATAGGCTACACCAATTACATCGGTATTGTAGCCAACATATCCGTCCTCTGTGTATTTAAGGGTATTTACAGCACCAATAGCTCTTGCTCTCTTGTCAATATCACAAAGCAAATCCATAACAGCCACCTTATGAGGTACCGTTACGTTAATCCCCTTAATACCAAGACAATAGGCACCCTTAATAGCGCCCTGAACACAATCTGGCTGTACCTCCATTGCCGTATAAATAAAGTCCCTGCCTGTTACTCCCGCCATTGTATTGTGTATAACAGGGCTAAAGCTATGCTTAACAGGACAGCCTATAACCGTAAATACTGAAGTAGTTCCCTTTACTCTGCTGAATATATCACTCATTTTTTAGCCTCACTTTTAAGATAAAATTTTAATACTATTTTTTCAAAGGGTCTTTTGGGGGCAGTAATAAGCTCATCCTTAGGACTAACCTGCTTAACAAGAACAGAATAAGCTCCTGCCTTATTTCCACACCATACATCGGTAAAAATCTGATCTCCAACTATCATTGTTTTTTCAGGCACAGAGCCCATTTCATACATTATTTTCATAAAGCCCTTGATTCCAGGCTTTTTAGCCCTGAAAACATAAGGTATATTAACAGGTGTGCAAAAGGTTCGACTTCTGATTTCCTTACTGTTTGAAAGAACACCTATCTTAATACCCTCTGCCCTAAGAGCATTAAAATAACTAACCAGTTTTTCATCAGGCACCTTTATCCAGTATGGAACAAGAGTATTATCTATATCAAATATTATGGTATCAATACCCAAATTATTAAGCTTTTTCACAGTTATTTCATAAACCGACGAAAGATATTCCTTAGGATACAGAAATTTAAACACTTAAATCACCTCCTATATAGAGTACAACAAAATCTAATTTTTGTAAATATATTTCTGCATAAAAATAACCTGTCATTTATACCTGACAGGCTATTTTAGTTCTGCAACAAATATATGTTTATTGCTGTTAGCTGTAAATATTCCTTTCTGCCGACAGATGAAACCGTCTAATAAAATTAATATTGTCCCCCCGACATACAGCTAATTGTGTAAGAAGCATTTAATTATTGCTTACTTCTTATAACTATTATAAGATATATGTTATATCTATTCAAGGCAAATTTTTAACAAACTTAAATGTAATTTTTTGGTAATTATGACGAATTTACACCTTTTTGCAAAATAAAAAAGGATATTTAAAAATTTAATTCTAAATACCCCTTTAAAAATATGAATATTATTTATTTTTTCTTGTTCTCTTTTTCTTATTCTCTTTACTTATGGTTACAATTTCACTGGCAAAAGCAAATGCCTCGTCCATTGTGTCAAAAAATCTTTCCTTACCCATTCTTTTTTCACAGCCGTACTTTTTAAGTACCTTTAAAGGCTGTGGCTGTAATTCAGCATAAAGCACCAATATATGATGAGTCTTTGCATACTCAATAACATATTTAAGAGAATCAAGAGATGTTGCATCAATGGTTGGCACATTTGTCATTCTGAGGATAAGCACATCACTTTTAATGTTCATTTTTTTCATAGTATCCATAAATCTTGTAGATGCGCCAAAGAACATAGGACCTGCAAGCTCGTATACCATAATTTCATTGTTAATATACTTATATGTATCGTTTTCATGTTCCTTTGAAACTGTATTAATATTAAAGCTTTCTGACATTTTCTTCATAAAGAGGAACATAGCAAGAACCATACCAATTTCAATAGCTACAACAAGGTCAAATACTACAGTAAGTACAAATGTAAGAATAAGAATTGACAAATCACTCTTTGTTGTCTTTGCAATTTCAGCAAACTCCTTAAATTCACACATATTCCAGCTTACTACAATAAGTATACCTGCAAGAGTAGGCATAGGAATAAGTTTTGCAAGAGGCATAGCAACAAGCATAATAACAAGAAGCACAACTGCGTGAACCATACCTGCAACAGGAGTTCTGCCGCCGTTTCTGATATTTGCCGCTGTTCTTGCAATGGCGCCTGTAGCAGGAAGTCCGCCGAAAAGTGCAGAACCTATATTTGCAATACCCTGGGCAATTAATTCCTGATTAGAGTTATGCTTGTCACCTGTCATACCATCAGCCACAACAGCAGATAAAAGTGACTCAATGCCTGCAAGAATTGCAATGGTAAGAGCAGGCTGAATAAGAGCCATAACATCAACACCTTCAAGGCTTGGAATATGCGGCATTGGAATTGTACCCTTTAAGTCAGTAAACTTAGAGCCTATAGTCTGTACTGATGTTGCCATACCATTTTTCTGAAGTAGGTAAACAACAGCCGTTGTAACTACAAGAGCAATAAGTGAGCCAGGAATTTTTTTATTAATCTTTCCCCAAAGAACACTTATAACAATACTTGCAATACCAACCCCTGCGGCAAAAATATCAATTTTATCCAAATTCTGAATATATGTAATCCACTTAGGGATAAACTCTGAGCTTATGCCTGAAATATTCATACCCAAAAAGTCATTAAGCTGTGTTGAAAAAAGAGTTACGGCAATACCTGTAGTAAAGCCTACCGTAATAGGAAACGGTATAAACTTAATAACATCACCAAGCTTTAATAAGCCAAAAATCACAAGAAATCCGCCTGCCATTAATGTAGCAATAATAAGTCCGTCAACACCATACTGCTCAATTATACCACAAATAATAACAACAAATGCAGCAGTAGGGCCACCGATCTGAACACGACTGCCACCTAAAAATGAAATGAGAAAACCTGCAACAATGGCAGTAATAAGACCTATCTCAGGACCCACCCCCGATGAAATTGCAAGTGCAATGGAAAGCGGCAGGGCAACAACTGCCACAATAAGACCAGAAATAATGTCAGTAATAAGATTTTTGCCCTTTAAATCCTGAGGTGACTCTTTAATAATTTGAAATAATTTTGGAATAAACACTTTTTTAATTTCCTTTCCCTTTTATTTACTATATATTAATATTAAGATTTTTGTAATAATTAGTCAAGTGAAAAATGAAAAAAAGGTGTAATAATTATATTATTTCTTGACATATATAG
>CABVEG010000153.1 GCA_902497185.1 uncultured Eubacteriales bacterium
TTACCTCTGCGATGTATGCGGTATGTACTTTGAAGCCGTATTTTGCTTCTATGTATTCCTTAATCATCTTATAGGTCACTCGCTCTTTCGGCTTGTACGCTTCGGTTCTCTTAGCGATATTATCAAGCGGTACTTTACCCTCTCCCTCACCAAACTCCACTTTTACGTTGATTAAGCTATCAGGTTTTTTGTGGGAAAGCACTACCACCGTCTCCACGTGGTAACTGTGAGGAAACATATCAACAGGTTGAACCTTTTCAATGTCATAGGTACCCTTTTCACATAAAATCTTCAAATCTCTTGCAAGAGTAGCGCTATCACAGCTTACATATACAATTCTTTCAGGCTTCATATCAAGCATAAGTCTTAAAAGGCTTTCATCACAGCCCTTTCTGGGTGGGTCGACTACCATAACATCAGCCTTAATCCCTTTTTCATTATAAAGTTTTGGAAATATATCTTCTGACTTACCTGTAAAAAATTCTGCATTTTTTATATTATTGAGCTTGGCATTTTCTATGGCGTTTTCTATTGCATCAGGCACAATTTCTATGCCATATACCTTTTTGGCTTTCTGAGCAAGAAAAAGAGATATTGAGCCAATGCCGCAGTAAGCATCAATAACAGTTTCATTTCCTTTAAGGTCAGCAAATTCAAGTGCCTTTGAATAGAGCTTATAGGTTTGCACAGGGTTGACCTGAAAAAAGGAAAGGGGAGATATTTTAAATATCAAATCGCCTATTTTATCACTAATATAATCCTGTCCCCAAATAGTTTCGCATTTTTGCCCCATAATTACGTTGGATTTTACAGTGTTGTAATTAATAACAACAGATTTTAAATTTTCAATTCCTTCAAGTGCCTTTAAAAGCTCCTTTTTATATTTGAATTTATTGCTGTTTACAATAAGGCAAACCATTATTTCCCCTGTATAAAATCCCTCTCTTATGAGAATATGGCGCACAAGTCCTTTGCCTGTTTCTTCGTTATAAGCCGATATGTCATTGCTTTTCATAAAAGCCTTTATAGCCTGCAAAATTTTACTGTTTACTTTACTGCCTATAAGACAGTTATCGTTATTGACTATTTTGTGGCTTCCCAGAGAATAAAACCCCATATTAATGCCGTTTTTATCTGAATTAACAGGATACTGAGCCTTGTTTCTGTAGTGATATGGCTCTTCCATACCTATAACAGGTGCAACCTCAATATTATTAAAACCGCCAATCCGCATTATATTTTGCTTTACCTTATTTTGCTTTAGTTTAAGCTGTTCTGAATATTCCAAATGTTGAATTGTACAGCCTCCGCATTTTCCAGCAAAAGAACAGGGGGGAGCTATTCTGTAAGGCGATGGAGTAATAATTTCAAGTGCCTTGCCGTAGCCATAGCTTTTGTTTGCTTTTACAACAATGACTTTAACTTCCTCTCCGGGCAAAGTATTTTTGACAAAAAGAGTATAGCCCTCAATTTTTCCTATACCTTCTCCCTGTGTGCCTAAATCCGTAATTTTTATATTATAGATGTCGTTCTTTTTTATATTCATAATTAAAACTCTGTCTTTCTGATATTTCTTGCAAGTATTTTATTATAGCCTGCCCAAGGTCCGCTTGTGGAATCTTCTTCAAGTGCAGTTTCAAACATTTTAACCTTGGCATCGGTATCATCGGCACAGTGGAGCAAAAATGCCTCCAGAGTCCTAGGCAGCTTTGGTGAGCCATATTCATATTCTCCGTGATGAGCTAAAATGTTGTGCTGTATTAATGAACGAAGCTGGTGAGGAAAGCCCTCGATTTTATCAGCTTCTTTACCTATAAATTCAGATCCCATTACAATATGTCCCAAAAGCTCACCGTCATCAGTATAGTCGATGTTAGGAAATTCTGAAAGCTCTTTAAGTTTTGCAATATCGTGCAAAAGAGCAGAGGCTATAAGTATATCTCTGTTTACACTTTCATAGTGCTTTGCAAAAGCATCACATAAGCCTGTTACAGATATGGTATGCTCAATAAGTCCACCCATATAATTATGGTGCATAGCCTTAGCCGCAGTATGCTTTTTAAAACTTTCAGCTATAGCCTTGTTTTCAATAAATATATTTGTCAAAAGAGTTTTGATATATGTATTTTCTATTGAATTAATGTATTCTGTGAGCTTGTTGTAAAGCTCATTTACATTTTTGTCTGTTGTAGGAATGTAGTCGGCATCATTATATTCTCCCTCAAGAGCCTTTCTTATTTTCCTTATGTTTAATTGCAAATCATTGTTAAAGGTTTGAACGGTTGCATCAATTTTGATGTAATCCCCTTCATTAAAGGACTGTATATCTCTTGAAATATCCCAAACCTTGCCGTTAATTGTACCTGTTTTATCTGAAAGAGTAAGAGAAAGGTAGTTTTTGCCTGTTTTTTGTGACTTCATACTTTGTCTTTGTCTGCAAAAGTAAAAGTCAATAATCCTTTCACCGTCAGTTAATTCTTTTATATAGCGCATAAATTGCCTCCTGTTAATTTCAATATAATTAAATTTTATCACAAATACAGGAAAATACAACTATTTTTAATTGTTTTTTAATATTTTGCTTATAGTATTTTAAAAATCAGGGTGTATATTATTGTTATAAAAATTAAGGGAGAGGATATAAATGAAGAAAAATTTAGCTATAGTAATAATTTTGACTATGATGACAGGTGTGTTGGGGTGCAGTAATATATCTGCTGCCGTAAGCAGTGATACAGAGGAGGTAATAAAAGAGGTTACGGGAAGCATAACCATGGTGCCTGTCAGAGATGTACTTAAAGAGCTTGGCTATGATATTAACTGGGAAAGTACATCAAAAACATTATATGGCAGCAAAAAGAAAAATGTTATATCAATAACATCAGGTTCTGATATTGCATTATTAAATGGTGAAAAAATTAAAATGAACAGTGAGGCTTTTGTTGAAAATGGCGCTTTATCAATTACTGCTGCAAGTATGGAAATGCTTACGGGTGAAGAAATAACAGACAGTGGTGAAATTATTATTAATGAAGAAACTAATGATGAAAGCTGGAAGGAAAACAAAGCTAATGTTGATTTGTCAAATGTTGAGGATGATACATATAAAATTACAAAATCAGGCGTATATACTTTTACAGGCGACTATAAAGGAATGATATATGTTAATACCGAGGGCAAGGTAAAGCTTATACTTAATGGTGTAAATATTAATAATGAAAAGGGTCCTGCAATTTTTGTTGAAAACAGTGATAAAGCTATTATAGAGGCAAATGAAAATACTGAAAATGTACTGACAGACGGTTCTGAATACAACAATGAAGCAAAGGGATGCATATTCTCTAATGATGATATAGATATTCAGGGAAAGGGCACCATTAACATTACAGCTAATTATAATCATGGAATTGCATCTGATGATGATATTAAAATTGAGAATACATTACTTAATATTACAACATCTGTTGGCGATGGTATTCACGCAAATGACGGTGTTAACATTAAAAGCGGAAATATTGTTATAAGTTCAATGGGAGATGCAGTAAGCGGAGATAAGTATGTAGAAATAAATGACGGTGAAGTAAATATAACAACAAGAGGTGAAATAGATGAAGATACAGATATTGATATGCCTGGCGGCGGCTTTAATGGTGAAAGACCTCAAATGCAGCCAAGAGCAGGTAAAGGTGATGACTTTAAGATGCCGCAAAACTTTACGCCTGATAATATGGGAGAAAAAAATGAAATATATGAGGATAATGCACCTGCTGATATGGAGGAAAGGGGGAAAATGCCGGAAAGAGGCAGGGAAGATAACCTTAATGAAGGACAGGAAATGCCGCCTGTGGGTAATGAGATAAATAATGCAGAAAGACCTGAAGACATAAATGGAGAAGTGTCAAGGGATCAGGAAAATAAGGTAGAGGAAATAACAGAGGATAGTACTGATGATGAAAATATAAGCAGTAAGGGTATAAAATCAGATTGTCTCATTACCATAAACGGCGGAGAGATAAATGTAAATTCAACTGACCATTGTATTAAGAGTGATAATCTTATTGTTATAAACGGAGGTAATATTAATGTTGAATCAGATATAAGCAAAGGCTTAAAGGCTTTGGGATGTTTATTTATAAATGATGGTTATATAAATATAAACACAAGAGATGAGGGTATTGAATCAAAAGCAACCGTTACCATAAACGGAGGCAATATTCATATTGATTCTGAAGATGACGGTATAAATGCAGGCGGTGGAAGCGGTTCGGTAATGATGAATAATGTTGATGACGGAAATTCACATCAGGTTATAATTAATGGCGGTAAAGTATATATAAATTCAAAATGTGACGGTATTGATTCAAACGGTAATCTCTATTTTTACGGTGGAGAGGTTATAATAGATGGTCCAACAAGCGGAGGTGACGGTGCTTTGGATTCAGGTGCTGAAAATGTGTTGTATGGAGGCACGGTTTTTGCTGTTGGCAGTGTGGGAATGGCAGAGTGTCCCGAAAGCGGAGGAGATCAAAATATATTAAATATTACTTTTGATTCTCCTAATGAAGCAGGCAGTTCAGTTGTAATTATGGAAGACAATAATGCAATATATGAAAGTATTGCTTCAAAGGAATTTCAGAATTTGATTTTTTCATCAGATATGATTAAAGAGGGTGAGGAATATTCTGTTTATATTAATGGTGAAAAGATGTTATCTGTTACGGCTGAAAAAGGTATTACAAAATATGGTAATGAAAGAATGGATAACAGAGGAGGTTTTGAAGGCGGCAGAAGAAATTTTAGTATGGATAAGTAATATATAACAAAAAAATTACAAAAGATCACAGATGTTTGTATAAAATATCTGTGATTTTTTTGAATATAATAAGTAAATATTAATTTTTTATTAAGCCTAAAAAAACTATTGACAATAGGCTTAAATAGGAGTAAAATCGTAAAAGGTTAGAATTCTAAGCATTCTAGGAGGTGATATGTTGCTTAATTTAGAAAGTATGGATGTAGGCATAACTCCCTTGCTTTACAGAGCTGCTCACAGGTGTACTGTGATACATAATGAAATGTTTAAGGAGTTTTCTATTTCAGTTCAGCAGGTTGCGGTTCTTTCTGTTATTGAGTTTGTAGGTAATGGTGAAATGAATCAGAA
>CABVEG010000154.1 GCA_902497185.1 uncultured Eubacteriales bacterium
CATATCTGTTTTTTCATCGGTATGTAAAGATACTATCATATTTAAAGCATCAATTTCTTCATATAATATATGCATATTTTCATCGTAATAATTAAACCAGCCGTTATAATAAGGTACAAGTTCACCAACCAGTTTTATACCCTTTTTTGACATAAATTTGAGTTCATTAATTGAATCCTCTACAAAATTAGGGTGAATATGTATACCGGGTGTATAAAAATCTCCCCATATTTCTTTTAATTCAAGAGCTTCACTGTTTAATTTTTTAATATGTTCAAAATTGTTGGTTTTATATATTACGGAACCGCAAATATGACTTATGCCAGCTTTGTCTAAAATAGCTTTAAAATTGTTTTTATTAACCGTATTTTTATAAAAACAGGAATTATTTTCTTCATTTATAAATGGATGAGTATGAAAGTCTATTATCTTCATTTTTATTGCCTCCTATATATAAACAAGTTTATCAAAAAATATATGGTATGTAAATAAATATGTTGAAAAACAGTGGAAAAAATGGTATAATTACAATGTATAATTGTGTAAAATAGATTTATAAGGAGATATATATTATGGATTTTGTTAAGGGTATAGCTGAGGCTGTTGCTAAGGCTGCTGAACTTGATATAAATGATGTAGAAAATGCTATTGAAATACCAAAGCAGGGTATGGGAGATTATGCTTTTCCATGTTTCAGACTTGCTAAGACTTTAAGAAAAGCTCCCCAAATAATAGCATCGGATATTGCCGAAAAAATTGAAAAGCCTGATTTTGTATCTGAAATTCAGGTAGTTAATGCTTATATTAATTTTTATGTGGACAAGACTATATTTGTAGAAAATATTTTAAAAAGTGTTAATGAAAAGGGTAAGGGATATATTAATTCAAATATTGGTAACGGAAAGACTATTGTTATAGATTATTCTTCACCTAATATTGCTAAGCCCTTCCATATAGGACATTTGCGTTCAACTGCTATTGGTAACAGCTTGTATAAAATTTATAAGGCTTTAGGTTATAATGTTGTAGGCATTAATCATTTAGGCGATTGGGGTACACAGTTTGGCAAACTTATTGTTGCTTATAAAATGTGGGGAAATAAAGATGCCGTTGAAAGAGATGATATTAAAGAGCTTTCAAGAATATATGTTAAATTTCATGAAGAGGCTGAAAAAAATCCTTCTTTAAACGATGAGGCAAGAAATTGGCTTGTTAAAATGCAGGAGGGTGATGAAGAGGCTTTAGGTCTTTGGAAATGGTTCTGTGAAATAAGTATGAAGGAATTTAACAGAATTTATGACAGGCTTGGTATTACATTTGACAGCTATGCAGGTGAAAGCTTTTATAATGATAAAATGCAGGCAGTAGTTAATGAAATTAAAGAAAAAAATTTATTAACTGAAAGTCAGGGTGCACAAATTGTTGACCTTGAAGAATATAAAATGCCTCCTTGTCTTATATTAAGAAGTGATGGAGGTACATTATATCCTACCAGAGATATTTCAGCTGCTATATATAGAAAAAATACTTATAACTTTGATAAGTGTATATATGTAACAGCTTTAGATCAGAATTTACATTTTGCACAGTGGTTTAAAGTAATTGAATTAATGGGTTATGATTGGGCAAAGGATTTAGTGCATACACCATTTGGACTTGTTAGTCTTGGTGACGGTAAATTAAGTACAAGAAGGGGACACGTTGTGTTAATGGAGGATATTCTTAATATGTCTGTAGAAAAGACAAAGAATATTATAGAAGAAAAAAATCCTAATCTTGAAAATAAAGATGAAATTGCTGAAGAAGTTGGTATTGGTGCAATAGTATTTGATGATTTATATAACAGCAGAATTAAAAATGTTGTATTTGATTTTGACAGAATGTTAAATTTTGATGGCGAAACAGGACCTTATGCACAGTATACTCATGCAAGAGCTTGCAGTATTATAAAAAAGGCAGGCATTAATAAAGCTGATGACAATGTAGATTACAGCTTATTAAGTGACGAGGCTAGCTTTAATGTATGTAAAATGATTAATGAATTTCCTGATAAATTAGTTGAAGCAGCTGATAAGAATGAACCTTATATTGTAGCAAGGCAAATTATAGAAGTTTGTAAAGCATTTAATAAGTTCTATAATGAAAATAATATTATGAACAGTGAGGAAAATGTTAAGAAAGCAAGACTTTCAATAGTGTTTGCTGTTAAGAATATATTAGCTGCGGGACTTGATTTGCTTGGTGTAAAGACACCTGAACAAATGTAAATATAAAACATTATATATAATACACAAAAATTCGACTGATTTTTGTGTATTATTTTTTTGTTTAAATGTTTCACGTGAAACAAAATTGTGGTATAATTATATTAATGTTGATTTATAATAAATGTTTCACGTGAAACATTTCAGAAAGGAAGTAAAAAAATGGGAAAGGTTATTGCTATTGCTAACCAAAAGGGTGGTGTAGGTAAAACCACGACTACTATTAATTTGGCTGCTTATATGGCTGAAATGGGTAAAAAAATACTTGTTATAGATTCTGACCCTCAGGGCAATACTACTACCGGCCTTGGTATTGATAAAAATAATGTTAATGGCACCTTTTATGATGTATTAACTGGCAATATGGAATTTAATGACGTAGTTGAAAGTACAAGCTATGATGAATTTCAAATTGATGTTTTAGCTACGGATATACAGCTGTCAGGTGCAGAAATTGAACTTATTAATTTTGAAAGAAGAGAATTTATATTAAAGAATATAGTAGAGGATAATGATTTAAGAAATAAATATGACTATGTGCTTATAGATTGTCCTCCTTCATTAAATATTTTGACTTTAAATGCTATGGTGTGTGCAAATTCTGTATTAATACCTTTACAGTGTGAATTCTTAGCATTGGAAGGTCTTAGTCAATTTTTACATACATATAACTTAGTTAAAGAAAAACTTAATCCTTCTATTGAAATTGAAGGTGTTGTATTTACTATGTATGATGCCAGAACCAATTTATCTATGCAAGTAGTTGAAGAGGTTACTAATTATTTAGGTGCTGATTTATTTAAATGTGTAGTACCAAGAACAGTAAGATTAAGTGAGGCCCCAAGTCACGGCTTGCCTATTAATCTTTATGATAGAAAAAATAAGGGCGCAGAGGCTTATGAAACTCTTGCAGAGGGAATAATAGCTAAGGAGGAACAATAATGGCTGTACAAAAAAAAGGACTTGGTATGGGTTTAGGTGCTCTTATGTCATCAAATGATATAGAGGCAGGCGGTAATAAAATACATGAGGTTGATATTAATAAAATTAATCCTAATAAAAATCAGCCAAGAACTAACTTTGATGAAGAGGCATTACAGGAGCTTGCTGACTCTATAAATGAGGTCGGAATAATTCAACCCTTGACAGTTAAGAAAATAGATGATTTTTATGAAATAGTTGCAGGTGAAAGAAGATGGAGAGCTGCCAGATTAGCAGGACTTAGAAAGGTACCTGTTATTGTTAAGGAATATGATGATTTAAAAAGTCTTGAGGCTGCTCTTATTGAAAATGTACAAAGGGAAGATTTAAATCCAATGGAAGAGGCTTTTACTTATGTTAGGTTTTCCGAGGAGTTTAATTTAAATCAGGAAGAAATAGCAAAAAAGGTTGGCAAAAGCCGTTCTGCTATTGCTAATGCTATGAGATTAGTTAATTTGGATTCAAGAGTACAAACCTTTGTTAAGGAAGGTAAGATTTCTAACGGTCATGGCAGGACTCTTTTGGGTATATCTGATAATGATTTGCAATTTGAATTAGCTGAAAAAATTATTGATGATGGTTTAAGTGTAAGACAGACAGAAGAACTTGTTAAAGTCACTATTGAAAATTTAAATAAAGAGCCTGAAAAAGAAATTGCAACAGAAAAAGCAAGTGTAAATTCTGAGGTAGCAAGAGAGTGCCTTAGAATATCAAATGAATTAAAAAGTATATTTGGAACAAAAGTAAATATTAAAAACAATAAAAATAAGGGTAATGGTAAAATAGAAATTGAATATTCATCAATAGATGATTTAGACAGAATATTAGGTATGATTAAAGAAAAAATGGTTTATTAATGTTTCACGTGAAACAATTTTAAAGGTCGGTGATGCCGACCTTTTGTTATAAGGAGATTATATGTATAAAATTATATTTTGTGATTTAGATGGTACACTTCTTGATGATAACAGACAAATATCAGATACTAATTTAAAATATGTTAAAATGGCAATTAATAAAGGCTGCAAGTTTGTAATATGCAGCGGTCGTTCTAATATGAGTATAGATAACTTTAACAAAATATTTGGCTTTGATAAAATTGAAAATTATGCATTGGCATTTAATGGCGCATATATTTACAGGACAGATACAAAGGAAAAACTTGTTGAGCATTTAGTACCAAGTAATTGTGCAGTTAAAGCAATAAAACTTTGCAGAAAATTCAATGTAGATATTATGGTTTACAGAGATGAAATTTTGTGGTTTGATACTCCTACAGAAAGAATATATGATTACGCTACAAGAAATATGGTAAATACAAAAGTTATTAATAATATAGAAGAAATAGCAAAAAAGCCTGTTTCAAAGGTAATTATTATAGGTGACAGAGAAGAACTAAAAAGGGTTGAAAATGAGGTTTACTGTACAAGTCTTAATAAAATAATGACAACCTTCTTTTCAGCCGATGTTTTATATGAATTTAACCCTTTGGGTATTGATAAGGGTACAGGTATTAAGGAGCTTTCTAAAATTCTTAATATTAATATGGAAGAAACTATTGCAATAGGTGATAATTATAATGACCTTTCAATGATTAAAAATGCAGGTGTAGGCGTGTGCTGTGTCAATGGTGAAGATGAGGTTAAAAAGTATGCAGATTATGTTACAGTTAATAATAATAATGAAGGTGCTGTTGCTGAGGTTATTAATAAATTTGTAATTAAAAAAGGTATAATTTAGCTTGCTTTTTTATAAAATTGTGTTATAATAATAGGGTAAATAGTAAATAATACCTTTGAGAAGGACTAAACTGATGTAAATATTCAGAGAGTTATCGGTTGGTGCAAGATAATTATTAAAGTCAGTATTCCACCCTTCAAGCT
>CABVEG010000155.1 GCA_902497185.1 uncultured Eubacteriales bacterium
AAATTTTTGTTTCTGTCAATGCTTTCTCTACCATATCAGGCATACGATAGCCGCAAACACTGATAACAGGAATTGTTATTTCTTCAGCAAGTTGTGAAGCATACTTTAAAAATGGGGCCTGTGTGTTATTATGAACAACAGGTGTAAAAGAAGCGGAAGAGTTGTCCATAACCATTCCGGAAGATACTTCAATAAAGTCTATTCCTCGTTTTTCAAGCTCCTTACAAACTGAAATTGATTCGTATGGTTTGATGGAATTTTCATTTAAGTCATTAAACGGAAACTTTACGCCTACGATGAAATCATTTCCTACAGCCTTTCTAATTGCGTCATACACTTCAAATAAAATGCGTGCTCGATTTTTAACGTTTCCGCCATATTCATCTGTACGACGATTTGTAGAGGGAGAAAGAAAAGAGTTTATTAAGTAACCGTGTGCACCATGAATTTGTATGCCGTCAACACCGGATTTTTTACAGCGTAATGCAGAAGCAGCAAAATCCAGAGCAACTTTATGAAGTTCATCTTTTGTGGCTTCGTGATAAATGCAGTTTTCTGATACTGTCTTTTCACATACGTCAAATTTGTCATATCCGTCTGCCTGACAGGTCTTTCCACCACAATGCTGTAACTGGACGATAATCTTACCCTTTCTTTTGTGTACAGAATCAGCAATGCTGCGCATATCATTTATGTAACCGTCATACTCGGTATTTACCATAATAGGAGCTACAGAAGCTGATGCGCTTATTGCGTGCATTCCTGTAATAATCAAACCAACTCCACCGTCTGCAAGGGCAATGTAATGTTCCTTGATTTTTTCAGTGATCTTTCCGTTATTAGCACCATATTCAAACATTGCACTTGCTATAAGTCGGTTGTGAATTTGAATGTTTCCTAATTGTAAGGGTGTGTACATAATTGTTGACATTATAAAAACCTCCTATAATTAATGTATATACATCAAAATTGACAAAAAAATTATGCTACTTTTCTGTAATATATAGTAAAAACTGTATTTGTGGGCTGTAAATTGAAAATTTCGTAATAGCTATAATAAGAAATTTAACCTTTTTTAGCAGTGTTCCTTTAGATTCAACAGCTATTCAGACTTGCAGGGTAAAATATAATTACCTTAATCTGGTTTTGGCAACTTATCTAAAAAATCGATAGTAAGTCTTTTTTTCTTTAAATTATATTCCAAAAATTTATATTTATTTTAATGTATATACATCAAAATAAATAAAAAAATTTATAAATCCTGCAAAAGAGTTAATGTGTCTTCTAATGCTTTCAACTGTTCTTTGCTTAATTTTGATTCAAATTGATGTTGTGCAGTTTCCCACAAATCAGCAGCTTTCTTGCAAACAAAAGCTCCCTTTTCCGTAAGCTCTAAAACACTATCTCTTGCTCCTGTTGCTTTATTGTCTTTTATATAACCTGATTTAATAAGGGGTTTAAGACTTCTTGCAAGGGTAGAGCGATCAAGTAAGGTAGCCTCTGATAATATTCGAACATTACAGCCGCTATGTTCAGAAATAGCATTGAGTAAAGAATATTGTCTTACTGTTACACCACAAGGTGCAAGAATGGAGTCGTAAAATCGTATTACATTTTCAGCACTTCTACGCATTTTCAAACAATGGCATACAGTATTGTCTATTCTCTTGCTCATTTTCATAATCACCTTTCTTTTGATGTATATACATTATACTAAAAAGAGTATATTTTGTCAATCCTTTATTAAGTGTTTTTAAAAACATAGGGGATTTACTGTCCCCTATGTTGCAGACACCGGAGGTGAATAGTTATTGATCGTGACGGATTCCTTTCTACAATAAATATTAAATTATCTGTATTTGCTATACATATAATTTAACAGTGCTGCATGATTTTGTTCATCTGTTATTATTTCAGTAAGATAGTTTTTGAACTGTTGATTTTCAAGAGCAAATAAAATAGGTCTGTATGATTCCACGGTATTTAATTCAGCTTTTATTGAAGCTGCAATATTTTTTAGAAAATCCTTATCTATTATCGGTGCTTCTGTTTTTTTTGGCGTATATTTTTCGTTTGTAAGTTTGGTATATATATCACAAAGCATTTCAAAATGTTTTTTTTCATCAAGGCTCATTTCCTCAAGCATTTTTTTATCATCAATATCCCTTACTGAATTTGCCAGTTCAGAGTAGAATTTGCTTACCATGGGTTCTTCATCAATACCATCTTTTATAAGTTCAATGACATATTTATTGGAATACATAGTAATCTCCTTACCGCTTTTATATATTTATATGCTGTGATTTAAAATTTGTGAATATAAATTTGTCGATATATGTATTAATAAAGCCTTTTAAAAATATGGTAAAAATTGGTAAATATGTTATAATTATACCATAAACTTTAGGAGGCGATATTATGAATTATAATGAATACAGTTGCTATAATAAATTGCAGTATCTTCCCGTGGACAGAATACTGCCAAATCCTTATCAGACAAGGTCAGGATTTGACAGCAGCGGTATTGATTCTCTTGTAAAGTCCATAAAGAATTATGGTGTTCTTCAGCCTATAGGCGTAAGACTTATTAATAAAAAGGTATATGAACTTATTTTTGGAGAAAGAAGATTGATTGCTTGTAAAAAAGCGGGTATAAGTACAATTCCTGCCATTGTGACCGAGGTGGGAGATAGGGAAGCAGCAGCCCTTTCAATGGTTGAAAATATACACAGAAAAAATCTTCATTATATGGAAACAGCAAAAGCAATAAATATTCTTTTTAGAGGCTTTGGATATAATGTGGAAGAAATATCTGATATTTTATCAGTAGAGTTAAATGATGTTGAGGAATACATAAGATTTGAAGGGTTCTCAAATGATATAAGGAATATGCTTATAAGGGAAGATATATCAAAGGACAAGGCTGAACTTCTTTTAAAAACTAATGACAGTGATATACAGAAAAATGTAATTAATAAGGTGAGGGAATACAATTTGAATACAGAAAAAACAGAAATATTTATAAATAGTGCATTAAGAGAAAAAATGATTGGTACAGTTGAAGCAAATCACAGAAATATAAAACGTAAATTTACTGATTTAAGGCTTTTTACAAACACTTTAAAGCAGGCAATAAGTCTTATTAATGAGTCAGGAATGGAAAGCAGCTATGAAATTGAAAAAAATGATGACCAGTATAAAATATCCATAAATATTAATGTGTAAGCATACAAATTATACCATTTAAGTTATAATTATTATTAAAATATTTATATGGTATTATGCCTTGACTTTATAAAAAAAGAGGTATAAAATATAAATGCGATGGGGAATGGGGTTAAAAATCTTTGTTTCCCATTAATTTTTTGCCGTTGGGGGTTTTATTATGTCATTTATTGCAGAGCTTTTTAAAGGAGATTATGGATATTTAGCTACACTGGCTGTAATTCTTTTGTCTACAAAAGTGCTTGGCTTGGCATCGAGAAAAGTACATATGCCTGCGGTTGTTGGTGCCTTGCTTGCAGGCATTATATTAGGTCCGTCCTGTTTAGGTGTTGTAAATCAGACAGACTTTTTGAGTAAGGCTGCTGAAATTGGTGTTATTATTCTTATGTTTATGTCAGGTCTTGAAACTGACCTTGAAGAACTTAAAGAAAATGGTATTGCATCATTTATAGTAGCACTTATTGGTGTTATTGTTCCTCTTATTGGAGGTGCTTTGACTTATTATATTATGAATCCTGAAGGAGAAGCCTCCATTAATGTGTTAAAGGCTGTTTTCGTTGGTGTTACTTTAACTGCAACATCTGTTAGTATTACAGTTGAAACATTAAGAGAATTGGGAAAGCTGTCAGGAAGAATGGGCACAACTATTTTAGGAGCAGCCGTTATTGATGATATTATTGGTATTGTGGTTTTAACAGCCATTACAAGTATGGGCGGAGGTTCTGATGTATCATTGCCTATTGTGCTTTTAAAGATTCTTTTGTTCTTTATATTTGTTCTTATTGTGGCTGTGGCAGTACTTTTTGTAAAGAGAAGGATATTCCCTCATATAAGAATGAGAAGAAGAATATCAATATATGTACTTGGCTTTTGTTTCTTTTTAAGCTTTTGTGCAGAGGAGTTCTTTGGTGTTGCAGATATTACAGGTGCATATTTTGCCGGTGTTATATTATGTAACTTTGGTGCGAAGGAATATATTGATCAAAGATTTGATATTTTAGGTTATTTGTTTTTCTCACCAATATTTTTTGCAAGTATTGGTTTAAAGACCGATTTAACAGCACTTGTTGCTAATCCGGGAATAGTAGTGTTTGCATTTGTACTTCTGATAGTTGCTATTTTATCAAAGATTATAGGCTGTGGACTTGGTGCAAAAATTTGCAAGTTTAATAATAAAGATGCTTTGTCAATCGGTATTGGTATGGTATCCAGAGGTGAAGTTGCACTTATTGTGGCTCAAAAGGGTGCTAATTGCGGACTTCTTGAATCAGATATGTTTCCTGCCATAGTATTTATGGTTATTGTTACTACACTTATTACACCTGTACTTCTTAAGCTAATTCTTGCAGATAAGAGTTCTAAGACTGTTGTTCAGGCATAATTTATTGTATATTATAAAAGAGGCTGTAGCAAATTAGTGTAAAAAAACTAATTTGCTACAGCCTCTTTTGCTATTTATAGCACTATAGATTCCTTGTCCTGATGTTTTAGCATATGTATGTTAATAGATATAAGATAGACGTTATTTTACCAAGATTATCAATAAAGAAAAGCTAAAGCAGAATATATCACATAAAGTTAAGGGGGCATAATCCTTGACTTCTAAATACTATAATTATACGAGGAAATAAAAGATAGGAGGCGGTTGTTTGGAAATAGAAGAATTACTAAAGACTGTTGAATTACCTGCAATTATAAACGTGAAGGTAAAGATTGCTACTATGAGAGCCTTTAAAAAATTTTGTGTAAACGTTATAAAAACAGTCCTTCTTGACAATAA
>CABVEG010000156.1 GCA_902497185.1 uncultured Eubacteriales bacterium
CTCGTCAGTAGCAAAGTTAAGCATAATTTCATTTGGCTTAACCACAGGCAATTCCGCCTTTTCAACAGTTACATTTGAAATATACATATTATTTGCAGCAGAAGAACCAAAGTAAAGAGTTTCTGCATCTTCTGTAGTCTTTGTGTAAACAATGCTGCCAGGTGCTGACGCAGATACAACAGAATTAGTACAAGCCTTATCACTGTACAAATTAACAGTACCGTCACCTGTTGATGTTGATACATTTATTGTATAAATACCTGTTCCGTTAGTTTCAAATGAGAATATGGCATTTCCGGGTGTAGCCTTAGTACCATACTTTGACTGACCGCCATAATACTGAATACCTGACTGATATACTGCTGTTTTAAATTTCTGACCGCTTTCATTTGTATATATTCCGGAATAAACACCGTCTGTATAAGTTTCAGAGGCATTTGTTTCATAAAGAGCTAATGCATCATCAGTTGCAAAATTAAGAGTAGTCTTCAAAACTGTACCTGAAAGTGAATCAAAAAGCTCCTGACCATATACTGACCAATAGCTGTTTTCATTATAGCTGTTATCATTAGCAGTAAACTTAGAATTTTTTATTGTAAAAATATAGTGTCCATCAGAGTTTTCACCATAAACATTTTCAGGCTGAATAACATAAGGAGAAATGGAAACAGCAGCATCCTGAATCCATTTAGCAAGTATACCTGCCTGAATTACACCGCCTGTTTTATTGCTGTGAGTTTTGTCACCCTTTGCCATAACAGCATCGCCGTTAGAAGAACTGCCTCCTGCCTTATATGCCTCTTCGTAAAGAGATTTTGTCATATTAAAGGCATCTATATAAAGTACGCCCTTATCTTTATTTTCATTATATAATTCTTCACAGGCAGTAACATAGGCATCATTTGATGTTAAATAGTCCATAGTTGGAGCATAATCTGTCATATTTGTATCATGATGAGCCTTAATTGTACCATCAGAATTATAATATAATCTTGCTACAGGAGATACAATTACGGGAATGGCACCCTTTTCAAGAGCAACATCAATATATTTCTGTAAATATCCTTTATATGTAGCACCGCAATCCCATGAATAATAAGTACTGCCATAGCTTCCCTGCAAAGCTGTAGGTGTAGTAACCTTCATACTATCAGTAGGTACCACTGTAGGATATGTAGTTCCTGCCGGATTATCCTTTGTATAAAGAGGAGCAAATCTTTCTTCATAGTAGCTTGCACCATTTGCACAATCATTATGTCCGAACTGAATAAGAAGGTAATCCCCAGCTTTAATATTCTCTGCAATAGTATCAAGCTTACCTTCATTTATAAATGAACGTGAGCTTCTGCCACCCTGAGCATAATTATTTACGGTAACATATCTTTCATCAAAGAAATTCTGTAAAAATTCGCCCCATGATCCTTGATCAAGAGTTTTTCCGCCATTATAAATACCTGCGGCAGAATAATCCTTAACTGTTGAATCACCTGCAAGATAAATATTAATGCCTGAACCTGGGGCAATACTTCCCTCATTGTCAGGGTCTGACCATGTATTACTTACAGGTTTTTCTTTGTCAATAATATATTTTACTGTACCTTCATTACCATTGTTTGTAATAGGAGTTACAACTGCCATAATATACTTGCCTGCACATTCCATAGGTATTTGGAATTTATTTGTGCTTACAGCAGATGTTGTTTTTAATAAAACAGCATTTTCAAGAATAGTTTCAAGGCTTGTATCATCATAGCCTTCTGCTACTGCATACCATGAAATTCTTGAAGCATCCTCATTTGACCAATCTTCACCTAATGAATAACCAAGTGTAATTGTTTCACCGGGGTTTGGTGTATTTAAGTCACCATTTGATGTCATAGTAGGATATGATGCAAATTCAGGTGTTGTTGAGGCATCTCCTGTATAGTATGAAGGAGTCCAACCATTATTTATAAACACATTTTCAACTGAATAATCATCTGCATTAATACTGTCAACGGCACCGTTTACCCTTGAGGATGTGTCAATCTTAACACCGTTATATGTAGTATTATATTCTCTTAATGTTACTGTTGATACACTTGGGTCAACTGTCATAGCATACCAACCCTGAGCTTCTATCATATTTTCTTCCTGGAGCTGAGTATTAATAAAAGCAACCTTTGCACTGTCGCCCCACATTCTGCCCCAGTAGCCGGGGGTAGTATCTCTCTCCCCATTGTATGATATATAACAGCTTCTGAAAATATAGCCTGCTTTTGCCATATCACCTGATGAGCTAGAATTTGCCGTAAGATAACCTGCCGCCGCAGTTCCATCATAGCCGCAGAAATTAATTTCACAGCCATCAAATATTACATCACCAGTACCATATATAAAGTCTGTCTGACCTTCAATGTAACAATTTTTGTAATAAGAAGAATGGGCAGATTTATTTGTAGTATAAAGTGTGTCCTGACTTCCTATAAATGAACAATTTGCAAACTCTACCTTATCTGCATAGTTCACAAGAGCAGCAGCTCTTTCTGTTGCGGTTCTGGAATCTACATTTGTGGTTTCCTTTCTAGGTACATTAATAGCCTGTAAACCGTTTGGCTCTGCACCATCAGCTATTTCCTCGTCCGTCATATATTTGTTAAATGAATTTTCAAAGCAAATATTTTTTGCCCTAAAGCCTGTTGCCGCAGCATTTGTAATAACCGCTGATCCC
Source organism: uncultured Eubacteriales bacterium (assembly GCA_902497185.1). Classification (GTDB taxonomy): domain Bacteria; phylum Bacillota; class Clostridia; order Lachnospirales; family CAG-274; genus Gallispira. The sequence continues at coordinate 2,711 of CABVEG010000156.1, forward strand.
CAGTACTTAACAGCATCACCCTTTTCAAATTTATCATAATCAGCATAAGGATCATAATAGCTGTCAACACAACTGTAATACTTATAACCGATACCGTAATACCATGTAATCTTTGTGTTATCTCTTGTACCGCCATTACTCTCAAGTGTAATATTTGGTGTATTTACAACTACCTGCTCCCTGTAAGTGCCGGGGTCAATCATAATTGTAACTCTTTCACCATTATTTCTTGTCATATTTGTAACAGCATCAACAGCAGACTGAACTGACTTATATTCCTTGTCGTTTCCTACATATATTGTATCTGTATATTCAATACTTTTTACACTTATATCCTTAAGAAGTAAATCCCTTGAAACAGCACCGTTATTTACTGTAATATGAGTTGATGTTGAATAATTGTCAGAAACAACAGAAGAAATATAGCTTCCATTTCTCAAAGAAACACTGTATTTACCATTTGACACAGTTCCGCTATATGTATATCCGTCCTCAACATTTTTAAAAGATATTGATTCTGGATTTACATTAAGATTTTCGTATTGACCTCTTATCTGAGTAAGACCTAAGAATTTACCACTTACAGCATAGGTTTGAACTGCAATAAATGCTATATTTTTTGTCACGGCAGATGAATCACCGTTATTTATATTAATTTCTTCTGCAAGCTTATAATCATAAGCACCAACAAGTTTAAGAGTATAATTTTCATTAGCTACAAGCTGAGCAGAATAAGTCATAGCATCTTTATCAATTTCAGCAGTAACATCTTCAAAACTTGTTGTATCTTCCGGCACAAACACAAGCTTTGTATCACTAGGCAATGAACCTGTTATACCTGTTAATGAACCTGAAACATTGTAGGATACACTTTCCTCAATAGTAAGATTAGCTGTTTGTGCCTCTGCCTTTTCAACCGTAACAAGTCTGGTATCATTTGTAAAAGAATAGCCCACAGAATTACTGCCTGTTAAAGATACTGAATACTGATAACCTGGCTTTAATAAAATTGAATAGCTGTTACCGCTTACTATGGCAGGCTTACTTTCTCCCGTCTCCTTATTAGTAAACTTAATATCATAGCTGCCTAAATTAAAGCTGTCATTAATTGTACCACTGACAGGTGTGTAAGGCACATATTCAGCACCATAGCAAAACATCTTAGAGCCTGATAATGTTATGTAATAGGTATAGCCTGTTTCAACTTCTACATCAATAGTTGCCCATGTTGTTCCCTGAGTAACCTTAAAGCCCTCTGAATCGTAGCTGTCACTTCCACCCGGAACAAATGTACCTATTGCCTCACTTGTACCATTTTTATCAGTTCTGCTTACATAGCCTTGCTTAGTGCTGGCATTACCCACATAAACTGTAAGTGTACCGTCAGCCTTTGGTGTAAAGTCACAATATGACTTATTGTTTGTTACGACAATACCGTTTGACACAGAACCGTTTGTATTATTGGATCTTACATAGTCTTTTCCGCCGTTACTTCCATATATAAAAGTGGTGGTAGGGCTATAATATGTAAAACCAATGTCACCATAGGTTGCAGTACCGCTTGATGCATCATTGACAATTGTCCATTGACCCTGTGTAACAGTTTCTGCTGCACAGACCGTCAATGGAAGGGTACTAACTACCATAATTACAGATAAAAGCATTGATATTATGCTTAATAATCTGTGTTTAATTTGATTGTTCATTCAATCTCCTCCTCTAAAATTTTTTGAATACATACCAACAATTACCCCATTTTATTCTATAGCTTTAATGCAATAATTATTGTATATGTCCTCTGTAATGACAATTTAATTTTAACCTCTGACATTATGTCATAGTCAACTATGACATAATGTCAGGGATAAGTATAATATTACAAAAAAATTTTTTCATTTCTAAAATAAATATGTTAATATATAATTAAGGAGTGATTTAAATGAGATATTTGACAAATGACTTGGCAAAACTCTTAGGCGTAACTACAAATACAATAAGAAGATATGAAAACAGTGGATTTTTAAAGCCTAAACGTGACCCTTCCAATTACAGATATTATGAAGATTTTGACATAAGCAAGGCAGCAATAATAAGATTATTTAGTAAATGTGGTTTTTCTCACGATGAAATTCGGCAAATGCTTGGAAATGACAGTAATGAAATATTTAAAATATTAGATGATAAGCTCCATGACCTTGACAGTCAAATAGAAAGGCTTAAACACCTGCGACACTGGCTAAAAGACAATATGCAGCTGTTGTTAATATCATTATGA
>CABVEG010000157.1 GCA_902497185.1 uncultured Eubacteriales bacterium
ATTTCAATGAAGCAATTATTAGAGGCTGGTGTACATTTTGGTCACCAGACAAGAAGATGGAACCCTAAGATGGCTGAGTATATCTTCGCTGAGAGAAATGGTATCTATATCATTGACCTTCAGAAGACTGTTAAGAAGGTAGAAGAGGCTTACAATGCTGTTGCTGAAATCGTTAAGGATGGCGGCGAGGTACTTTTTGTAGGTACTAAGAAGCAGGCTCAGGATTCTATTAAGGAAGAAGCTCAGAGATGTGGTATGTACTATGTTAATGAGAGATGGTTAGGCGGTATGCTTACAAACTTTACTACTGTAAAGACCAGAATTGCCAGATTAAAGGAACTTGATGCTATGATCGAGGATGGCACAATGGACTTACTTCCTAAGAAGGAAGTTGCAAAGCTTATGCACGAAAAGGAAAAGCTTGATAAGAATATTGGCGGTATTAAGGAAATGACAAGAATTCCTGACTGTATGTTCATTGTTGACCCAAGAAAAGAGAAGATTGCTGTTCAGGAAGCTCACAACTTAAATATTCCTATTGTTGCAATTGTTGATACTAACTGTGACCCTGAAGAGGTTGATTATGTAATTCCAGGCAACGATGATGCTATCAGAGCCGTTAAGTTAATTGCCGGCAGAATTGCTGATGCAGTTATTGAGTCTAAGCAGGGCGAGCAGGAAGCTCCTGAAGCTGTTGCTGAAGATGCAGAATAATATATAATTTATATTTATACACTAACAGGCTTTAGCCACAAGGCTGAAGCCTTTTTTAAACAAATTTTATTTTTAATAACAGGAGGAAAAGAAAATGGCTGTTACTGCTGCTATGATTAAAGAGTTAAGAGAATTAACAGGTGTTGGTATGAGTGCTTGTAAGAATGCACTTGTTGAAACTGACGGTAATATTGAAGAGGCTATTGAATATTTAAGAAAGCAGGGTCTTGCTAATGCTGCTAAGAAGGCAGGCAGAATTGCTGCAGAAGGTTTAAGCTATGCTTATATTTCTGATGACAATGCTGTTGGTGTTGTAGTTGAAGTAAACTCTGAAACAGACTTTGTTGCTAAGAACGATGTATTTAAGGCTTTTGTTGACAGCGTTGCTAAGCAGGCTGCCAAGTCTGATGCTAAGGACGTAGATGCTTTATTAGCTGAAAAGTGGATTGAGGATGAAACTAAGACAGTTAAGGATGCTTTAACTGAAAAGATTTCTGTAATTGGTGAAAACCTTAACATCAGAAGATTTGAAAAGATTGTCAATACAGGTGATTCTTATTTAGTATCTTATATCCATGCAGGTGGTAAGATTGCAGTTTTGGTTGAGCTTGCTACAGCTTCTAAGGATGCTGCTCTTGTTACTGCCGGTAAGAATGTTGCAATGCAGATTGCATCTATGAGCCCTAAGTTTGTAGCAACAGATGATGTTCCTGCTGACTTTATTGCTCATGAGAAGGAAGTTCTTTTAGAGCAGGCTAAAAATGATCCTAAGAATGCTAATAAGCCTGAGGCTATTCTTGAAAAGATGCTTACAGGCAGACTTAATAAGGAAATGAAGGAAGTTTGCTTATTAGAGCAGGAATATGTTTTAGGTGATAAGATTTCTGTAGGTCAGTATATGAAGGAAGTATCTAAGGAAATCGGTGCTGATGTTACAGTTAAGAGCTTTATCAGATTTGAAACTGGTGAAGGTATCGAAAAGAAGAATGAGAACTTTGCTGAAGAAGTAGCTAAGGCTATGCAGTAAGAAACTGATTTGAATACAAATTTTAAAAGTGACGAAACAAGCCAAACACAAGTAATTAAGACGCTTTTAAAGAAATTTAAAAATTTCATATCTTCTCATATCTTCTCATAATTTGACACAAAATTTGGGAAAAAGTTGGGAAAGAAATTGGGAAAATAAATTTCCCAAAAGTGAAAGCAAAGTTCGCTTAAAACTTATTATTTCTATTAAAAAGACATACTAAAAAGGGTGTAGTTTTTAAATAAATATCAGTTCATTAATATGAGGAATTATCATTCAGATAGTTCCTCTTTTTTTGTAAATTTGTCTGCAAATTCGTAAAAAATAGGGCAACCTGAAATAAATCAAGTCACCCTATAATCTTATTCTATAATTATATTACCATTTATAATATTAACATTCTTGCCTAATATTTCTGCCAAATCTCTTAATTTAACATAATTAAAGCCATCAACCTTAATGGCTTTCACTTTTTTGTCATTAACAATAATATCATCAACCTTATTATTAATAACAACTGCCTTAGTATCGGCATTAAATCCTACATCAAAACCCATATTGCTGAAATTACTAGCCTTAATAAAATTCGCATTGTCTTTTAAAATTCTGTCAACCTTATATTCCTTACCATTAATAATAGCTTTACCTTCAGTAATCACTTCATCATCAACCTCCTTAGTTGTTCCAATAAGCATATTTTTAAATTCGTTCCATTTACTTAATCTGCTCTCATTAACACACCAAGGGTTAGGACAGACTTTTCCTGTAACATGGTGGTGCATTATTACATTTTCTATAGGGATATTATATTGTTTCATAAGATATTTAGTAAGTTCTACAGCATTATTGACTGTGGCATCAGTCAAATGCCAATCTGTATCTGTGGCAAGTAATGACTTGGTATTAGTCTTATTACTGCACATTTCAATACTTATAGAGTTTGCATTAGTACATACATTATAATATTTACCACCTTCAGATGTACACATAGATTTATACTTGGTACCGCCAACTGCCCAACAATATCTATTTTTTATATCTGGATTATATTGTACCATTGTACAATCATCCACAATAAAGTCGGCAGAACCGTTGGAAGTCCCCTTGGCGAAAAAAGAAGATATATTTTTTGCACTTCCTTTTGTGCTTTTAACTCCTGCTGTATAATGTAAAACAATATATTTAATAGTGCGATTTTTCTTATATGTTGTATTTACTGTACTTGTACATTTAATAATATTCATATAATCACCTTACTTATTTGTTTTTTACTCTTTTAAAACTTTATCTGCTTTAATTGCTTTTTACTCAGCATAAACAATACCATCAACAATATATAAATCAAAAGTTTCTTTATCTGTTGGAATAGCAAAATTTTCAGCAAATGTTACATTCACAGAATGTTCTTTAAATGTATCAGTATTAGCTGTACCAGTTTTTATATTTCTTATTTCCAGATAATTTATAGTTGTTTCATTAAAATTATAAAGATAGTCTATAGTCTGTTGCCTGTTAAAGTCTATACTAAAATTTCCGTAATTTAAATCTAAATTTGTAATTGCATCCGCTAAATCACACTGCCAAAAACTTATTGCACCATCTTCCATTTCATAATCATAAACCCATACATTTACAATTTCCTTACCTTTATAGATAACAGAACTATTCTCATCTAGTTCAAGAAAAACATCTGGGGCATAACTTTTGAAAGTATTATAAGATTCTAATTTCGCTATATTGTTTTCAATAATTAATAAATATGTAATATCTTTCTCTATAGAAGGCACCGTATCGTTTTCCCATTTTACTCCATATGGTAACTTTATAAATAGTTCGGTAAGGTTTGGATAATTATTTACATTATCGTGAATATGGCTTGAAAGACTTAAAATAACCTTAAATTTATCAGTTATTATATATGAATTTAAAAATTTTAGTTCTATACCTTGTACATAATGATATGCTTCGCTGTCATATTCAGGAATTGTTGGCAAAATATAAGTTTTATTTGGCAATAAATAGAAGGATACATAATAATCAACATAACCTATGTCATTTTCATCCCAATGTGAACCTATTAAGTATTTACAAACACATTCGTCATCATGCTCTTGAGGATAAGCGTCTAATTCTTTAAGAGTAATATTTCTATAATTCGTAGTTGCTTTAATAATGTTTTCGTTAACTTTATCCATAATAGGAGTTCCACCGATCTGATAGTCTTTAGCATTAACTATATTGCTATATTTAGCAACACCATCAGTTCTAAACTCTAATTTGTTAAGTTTATTACCGTATACAGCTTTTTTGGTTTCATTTACCCACCAATAAGAGTTGTTCTTAGCCTCCATATTAATACCTTTATCAGTGTATACATCAAGCTGTTTAAAATTTTCAGTCCAAGTTGCATCAGTGTAATTAATACCTGCATCTTCGCTGTCAAAACTCATAGATTTCTTATCACTACTGCCACTATAAAAACTTAAAGATTTTGTTCCCTTTATCCAATTCTTATCACCTCGCCCCGGAGGACTCAAATTGATAAGTAATGCATTTTCGTCACCACAACCATTGCCTATCTTTATTCCCGTTGTTTCATTGTAATAAAAACCTGATATATTATCTGATGTACCTTCTATGCCATAAGAAGGTGCATCTTTCCAACCTTAATAGTAAAATCACTTTTTTCATCAATATTATTTATAATATTAATTCCTGTTTGCTTACCCATTTCAAAAAATGCTGATTTATCATTTTCTGACACGGCAAGGGAAATAGATGAATCTATAAATGTAATATCATCTGTATTAATATTTGCGGCTTTTATTGTTTTTCCACTAAAATCACCATTAACAATATTTTCAGCAACGTCAACAGAGATACCTAGAATTTGTTCATAGATATTCTCCATTTTTATTTCCCATTGGTCTATTAAAGATAATGTACTTTCGGGCAAATAATTCTCTATAAGTTCAGTGGGGGTTACTTTAATACAACAAGAGCCAGTTTTTAAGACCAGCTCTTTATCAGAATCTATAAATGTAAGCCATAATTTATATGTAAGAGGTTTAAAGGTATAATTTTTTGTTAAAGGAATAGAACAAGAAAAATAATCATTGTTATAATTTTCAATATTGTCTAAAGATATTACATCAACAAATGGTGCAGAATTTTCAACTTCATTTATTCCGATTAAATTCAGAAGTATTGTAGAAGCGCTCAAA
>CABVEG010000158.1 GCA_902497185.1 uncultured Eubacteriales bacterium
CAAAGATAGGCTAAATTATTGTTTATTTCACCAAAGGTGAAATAAACAATAATTTTCAGTATTTTTCCTAAAATAAGGAATAATTTAAAGGAAATTATTGAAAAATTGCTGTAAAATAATTATAATTATACCACAGGAAGGAGCAGATGCCTTTATGTCAAAGGCTGCAAAAAACACAGAAGAAATACTATCAGGCAATATGATAAAGGCAATACTATCCCTTGCCATACCTATAGTAATAAACAACTTTATACAAACAATGTATAACCTCACCGATACATTTTGGCTTGGAAAGCTAGGGACAAACGAGATGGCATCCATATCCCTTGTAAGCCCAATGCAAAATATTATAATAAATTTCGGTGCAGGCTTAACTCTTGCAGGTTCAATACTTATATCTCAATATGTGGGTGCAAAAGACACCGAAAAAGCAAAATCAATGGCTAACCATATATTCGTATGCTCAATGATATTTGCTTTAATATGCGGTACTCTCTGCTTTTTGTTCACTCCCGCAATCGTAAAATGGCTTGGAGCAGATGAAACCATACACAAAATGGGCACAACATATTTAAGAATAGTAATTACAGATCTTCCCTTTTTATTTATGATTAACATATTTTCGGCAGTTAATCAAGCACAGGGAGATACTGTACGACCTATGAAGCTTAATATGTTGGGTATAATTATAAATATGATACTGGACCCACTTTTTATTATGATTTTTAAATGGGGTATAGCCGGTGCAGCCTTTGCCACTATGCTTGCAAAGGTTCCCTGTGCCTTTATTGCTGCATTAAGCCTTTTTAACACTAAAAATGAAATTGCTGTTAATTTAAGAAATTTCCGCTTTAACTGCAAAATGTTTCACAGAATAATTTCAGTGGGACTACCTACGGCAGTAGGCAATTCCACAATGCAGTTCGGCTTTTTGCTTATGACAAAAAACGTACTTGTATACGGCAGCAATGCAATGGCAGCATACGGTATAGGCAACAGAATAAACAGTATTATAACAATGCCTGCTAATGCCATGGGCTCATCAGTAGCTACAATAGTTGGGCAAAATATTGGTGCAAATCAACCCGAAAGAGCTATTGACGCCTATAAAAAATCAAGGCTTATGGCTTTTATATTCCTCTTAATTGCAGGCTTTATACTGTCAAGAGAGGCTGTATCAACAGCTATTGTTAAAATTTTCTCCTCAGACGTTGAAGTTATACCTATGGCGGCAGAATTTCTGTCAATTATGGCTTTATGGTGTTGGACAAACGCTATTTACAACAATACTGTAGGACTTTTTAACGGTGCAGGAAATACTCTTGTAACAATGGTAGTAGATGCAGCAAGGCTGTGGGTGTTCAGGTTTGCAACTCTTTTTATTTTCAGTCACTTTTTCAATATGGCAGAGCAAAGTGTATGGTACTCAGTAGTTGCAAGTAACGGCATTTCAGCCGCAATTATGTATATATGCTATAAGCTCGGCTGGTGGAAATGGCGAATACACAATATTAAGGAGAAAAAATGATAATTACTGATATACAGGAACAAACTAAGCACAAAAACAGGGTTTCAATATTTATAGACGGCAAATTCGCCTTTGGTATGGATAAAAACGATTTAATCTTTATGGGACTGAAAAAAGGTATGGAGCTTACGCAGGAAAGATATGATTATATTGTGGATAACACAGTTTATGTAAAGGCATATCAGAAGGCTGACAGATTCATAGGCTTTAAAATGCGTACCGAAAAAGAAGTCCGTGATAAACTAAAAGAAGATGAATACAGTCCGGATATTATTGAAAGAGTAATAGCCTCAATGCTTAAATACAAATATATTGATGACAATGCATATTCACTTATGTATGCAAGAGATTGCAGAAGGCTAAAAAAATGGGGACCTCAAAGAATAAAATCAGAGCTTTACAAAAGAGGTGTTGCTGAAAACACTGTTGATAAAGCCCTGTCAGAGCTTAACATTGAGGACACTGATGAGATTATAGAAAGCCTCCTTGAAAAAAGAATAAAAAATACACCCATTGATTTAAAGGAAAAGCAAAAACACTTTAATTTTCTTTTAAGGCGGGGGTTTAATTCAGATGATATAAAAAGAGCTCTTGAAAAATACTGTTAAAAAGTATTTAGGCTCATTGGCAACTGTGTCGTTTGCCAATGAGCCTTTTAATCAAAATAGAAATTTATTATTTATTGCTGCAAAATCAATAATACGTCCTTTAAATCAATAATGCCATCAGTATCCATATCAGCTATTTCCTTTTGAGGATAGGTTAAGCTGCCAATATCACTTAAATATTTGAGCACTATTGCTCCATCAGCTTTGTCAACTAAACCGTCATTATTTACATCACCCTTTGTTGTATATGTTACGGCATCATCAAATTTAACAGCAAAGCCATCTTTAAAGCCATAGCCCTCCATATCCGCATAATCATTGCTGCCAAAACTTTCAAATTCACCTGTTCCAACGGCAACATATCCGTCATCTGTAGCTATGACATCTGCAAACAATTCATTGCCTAAACCGCTAAATGTCTTTTTCCATAAAATATTTCCATCAGTATCATATTTTACGGCAACAGCATCACTGTTATCTCCGTTATGAACAGAGCCGACAGCCACAAATCCGCCCTCAGCAGCAGTTACTCCATAGAATGAATCATCTCCAATACCGCCAAAGCTTCTTATCCACAGAAGATTTCCCGATGTATCGTACTTTAAAATAACTGCATCATTTTGTCCTAATGCCTCAATATTCGCAAATGTGCCTGTGCCAAAATTACTCTCCTCACTATAGCCTACGATAATATAGCCATCATCTGCTTTTACAATATCGTATATTCTTTCATTTGCATATTTATGATTAGATGTGTACCTTCCCCAAACAATTTTTCCAGAACCTGCTGAACGTTTTGTTATGTATAGGTTTTCGTTAGCCTCACCTGCTGCAACAACATAAGAGCCATCAACAATAACTGCCTCAAGTCCGTTATTGGAATCTACTGAATCGCATACACTTGTAAGTTCCTGAGTCCAGCCCTTAACTCCTGTTGAGCTGTATTTAATCAGTACCATACATCCGCCGACCTCGCCTCCGCTTCTATAGCCTGAAGCAATACAGCCGCCGTCACTTGTAGCAGTTACATCATAAAATTCAGCAAAGCCATTTCCTCCGCTCCTATTATGATTTGCCTTCCACTGAACGACACCGTCTAAATCAAATTTGACAACTGTTGCATCATTTTCATAGTAATATTTGGCTACAGGTGAAACACCTGTCCAATCACCTGTTTTAAAGCTGTTTCTCCATGAGGTGCCTACGGCAATATACCCGTCATCTGTCACAGTAACCCCATAAAAGTAATCGTCAGCATTTCCACCAAAGCTTTTCTTCCATTCTATACTTCCATCAGATGCATACTTTATAATAAAAGCATCTGCATCACCCTTAGCCTCCGTATCTTCCCAAGCTCCCGTAGAAAAGCTATCATTAATTGAATATCCGCACACTATCCATCCATCAGCAGCAGGCTCAACAGCCGTAAAATAATCATTGCCGCCTGTACCTCCAAACACATTGCCGTCCTTAGGAACTACATAATAAAATTCATAAGACTTTAATACCTCAGCACTTGCCGTACCTTCCTTAACTGTAATACAGCGTACTGTTTTTTCACCAAAGCCAAGGCTAAAGCCTTGTGTATAAAGCAGCCCCTCCTCTAAAGGATCACTTCCATCAGTGGTGTAATAAATTTTGGCATTGCTGTCATCACAGCTTAATATTATTTTTTCTTCTCTGCTCACAGTGCTGCTCTGAGGAGATATGACAGGAAGGGCAGTATCTCCTCTTAAAACCTCACCTGTTGTGAAAGCAAGGGATATATCTGTCAGATTCCCTTCATTTCCTTCATTTAACACAGCCGCCTTAGGTATTTTAAGAGTATATTTTGTATTATTCTTTAAAAGGCTTTGAGGTGTAAATTTAAGAGTACTTCCATCTATAGAAATATTACCGTTAATTTCTTTGTTTCCAGTGTCAATAAGTAAAATATTCTTAAACTCATTACCTTCAAAAATATTCATATCAAAATATATGCTTATTTCCGTATCGGCAAAGCAGCCAACTGAATTTGACTTGGGATAGCTGTCAATCATTTCAGGCTGTGAATCCTTTGTGTTAAATAAAATACTGTATGCCTTTGTGTTTTCACTGTCATCACTATTTTTAACAGCTCCCTTTGGTATTACAAGCTCATATTGAGTGCTGTAATCAAGAGCAGCTAAAGGAATAACACTAAGCACAGCGCCATTAATTTCAATATCAGCCTGTTCCCTTTCTCCTGTTGATTTATTTGTAAGAGCTATGTCATTAAAGGCTGTTCCTTCATATATGGCAGTATCAAATTCCGCCGTTATTTTACCTGTTACCACGGCATTTTCACTGCCATTAGCAGGGCTGGTGCTTAAAAGCTCCATAGCCTTTGTAGTAAATGTTATGTCTACACTGCTTGAAAGAGGACTGTTGGAATAGTTCATAAGTCCGGTCTTTGGAACAGTTAACCTATGTATATGTCCGCCTTTAAGAGGTGACTTAGGCGTAATTATAAGTTTCTTACCGCTTATACTCCTGTCTATTTCAACATTTTGCCCTGTTGTTGTGTTTGTAAGTATAATACTTTCAAAATCAGCTCCCTTCAACAAATATGTATTATAAGTCAGGGTTATTGTACTATCCTTATTCACATCAACAGCATTATTCTTAGGAACAGAGGATAAAAGCACAGGTGTTGCTGCCTTTACGGTAATATCGCAAGCTGCACTTAAACCGTTGCTTGTTGTAACCGTAATAGTGGTTGTACCCGGATTTACGGCAGTCACCTTTCCATTTTCATCAACATTTGCCGTCAAAACATCACTGCTTATCCATG
>CABVEG010000159.1 GCA_902497185.1 uncultured Eubacteriales bacterium
CACTATTACGGTTACAACAAGCAACGGTTTAAGTGCAGCTTGCGATATTACCGTCCTCTGTAAGGGTATAATTAGTCGGCAATGATACAGACGTAGCCTCTATATCATAAACAGTGATGTAAAAAGCATCTGCACCTTTAGCCTGATATGTATATGTACCGCTTGTAATATAATAATAGTAATTGAAATTTACTACTATTCTTCCGCTTGTTGCCTTTTTAGCCTTTATAATACAGGAAGCAGAGCTTTGTGATACAATTTCAACATCATAAGGACTGTTTGATACCCAACTATAGGAAGCAATGGTTTTGCCGCTTGTGGAATAGGGCTTTAATGTAAAAGTATCTCCTACATACATTTCATAGGATTCTGCCGCTGTAACACAATCAGCATTAAAAACAAACAAAGAGCTGAAAGCAATTACCAATGCCAACACATATAAAACAGTTTTTTTCATTTTCTCATCCTCCCCTCTTATATTTTAACAAAAGCCTCTGCACCAATAAAACAATTTATTATCTGCCAAGCATATATCTGTAGATCATAGCCGCTGCCTCAGCTCTTGTAATATTGTCGTCACCTCTAAAGCTGTCACCGCCGACAATACCCATTGCCTTTAATATGGCAACAGCGCCTGTATGCTTAAAGTCCACATCATCAAAAGGCTTAATATATATTTCATTATATTTGCTTACATTTTTAGCATCCATACAGTCAATCATATATTCAGCAAATTCATAACGTGTTATAACTGAATTTTCATCCTTGCCCTCAATAGAATTGCTAAGATAATATACATCATCAGTAAGCTCCTTAAAAGCAGCATAAGTAAGAGAATCATCTCCCTTAAACTCATCACCTTCAAAGCCGCAGCCCATATAAGCAAGATTTATGGCAACATCGGCATACCACTGGTCATTTAAATCAGTGTAAGTTTTTACACCATTCTTATTTATTTTTTGACCGTTATAGTTTAACACTTCACCGCTTAAAGCATCAATACTAAATCTTTCCCCAAAGCCATAAACAGGCACAGCCTCATATTCATCATATACTTCATTATAATTTACCTTAATGCTGTAATATGGCTTAAAATCATAATGCTCCACAGCTATGGCATAAGCATCAATTTCAGATATTTTTGCCTCTATGTCAGTATCAAAAATTTCATCAGGCAGATAATCAGCATTAAAGGACCTAATATTACCTTCATCGTCAGTTGATATTCTGATACTTTCACTAAATGAGATCTTACCATTTCTCAAAACATTGCATACAAAGCTGTTTTCGCCATAAATCTCATTATTTTTTTCAACAGGGGTCAGATCATATCCACATTCAAGTCTTTTAACAAAAGCATCAACCCTTGACCTTATTTCATCTTCGCCAACTTTATTTTTTTCATCCTTATTCTGTATGTAATAAGCTGTAATTCTGCCCTTATAGTCAACTGTGGCACGGAAATAATTATCACTGTTTTTGCTGTTTAATATTACATTATATTTATCACCTATATATTCCTTTTCATAATCCACGGTAACATCGTCAATAGTAATGCTTTGTTTAAAAACAGTATTAAACACTTTTATAGCCTCATCAGCAGTAACAGCATTTTTAATGTTTTCAATGCCCTGTATTTCAGCAGGAGTTAACGAAATCTTAGTACTTGCAGCTCCGTCGGCAGAAGCCTCTTGTGTGCTGTATGCAATCAAGTCATTTTGATTTAAAGGCATTAAATCTTCAGCCCTAAGCAAATAATCCTTCATACGATACAATAATTTCACATCATATTTCTTTGTACCATAATCATAAGAGGCATAATAGCCAAGCTCCACATTATTCTTCATAATATTTTCAGCTTCTTCAATGGTTTTTTTGCCATCAAAGCTGCTGTTTTTAACACATATTATATCTTCGGGATAATAATAATAATTTACAGTATTATTATATTTATTTACTCCCACACGCAAATAACTTCCGTTGTATGCAATGCCATCAAACATAATACGGTAAACAAAGGTATAACCGTCACTGTCGCTTTCAAAATAATCATAAGCTACATCGCTATACTTATCCCCTAAAGCATCTTTCAAAAAAGCCTCAACCTTTGTAAGCGCCTCTTTGTCAGTATAAACCTTTGTTTTTTCTTCATCATACTGAATATAATCATTATAACCGTATACAAGTCCGTCAGAGCCTACTTTTACTTCAATAGAGCCCTTTTGGTTTTCATCATTCCATCTATAATTATAGAATTTCATACCATAAGCCTCATAGACTGATGAAATTTCAAATTCCATAGAGCTGTTGTTGATCTGACAAACAGCCTTAGCTCTTAAAACAAGCTCCTCCTGTGTATATTCCTCATCACCGTAAACAGGTACGGCAAGCATAGCCGCAGCCAGCAATATTGAAATAAATTTTTTCATAAAAATGCCCTCCTTTGTTGTTTATTCACATTATGTATGTAAAAACCCTTTTACAAATTTATAATAAATTTAAGCATTGTTACAGCTCAATGTGTTTTCACATACACCCTAATTAAATTATAGCATATGTAACATAAAATGCAATGAGAAAGTAAAATTTATAGGTAAAATATACAACAAATTTAAAAGAGCCATTACAATGTAACGGCTCTTTAACTGCTCATTTAATCAAACATACTGAAATCTATCCACATCAAACACACCCTTATCCCCAAGTTTAAAATGAGGAATAACAAGAAGTGAAATAAAGCCCAAAATCATAAGAGTTTCATTACTTCCGCTGGGAGAAAGAGTTTTTGCTGCCTCCACAATTTTTTCGTGTTCACATACAACATCATTAATATCCTTATCTGACATAATGCCCCCAACTTTAAGCTCCATTTTTGCCAGTACTTTTTTATTTCCGACTACAACAATGCCGCCCTGCTTTCCAAGTGCATTAACGGCAACAGCCATATTTTCACTGTCACTACCTATAACGCTTATATTATGAGAATCGTGACCTATGGTCTGGGCTATAGCGCCATTTGTAATGTCCAAGCCCTTAACATAACACCTGCCTATATTACCTGTTCTGTTATGTCTTTCAATATTTGCACAAAGAGAAAGTCCCTCACTGCTTTCACAGAAAACACCGTCAGTTATTAAGCTGCCCTTATTCAGAGCAATAACCATATCATTACTGTCAAATTCAGCAAAAAGTTCTTCTGCCTTAACAGTATCTATATTAACGGTATTTTCAACGGCTGAAATATCAGCACCCTCTGTGTCAAAAAGAGCCTTGCCATTTTCTGCTACAAGAACGCCTTTTTTGTAAACCTTCTCAATTTGAGTTGCATTAATATCTCTTGTGACTACAATATCGCCTTCAAAGCCGCTTGCAACAGCTCCCTTTCTGCCTAAATTATAGCTTACACAGGAATTATAGCAGGCAATGGTATAAGCATCAATAGGGTCATAGCCAAGTTTAATTGCTTTATCTATGCAATGGGATATTGTACCCTCCTTAATAATTTCAGAAGGGTGTTTATCATCGGTGCAAAAAGCAAAATGCCTTAAATTATAAGGATTGACAGCCTTCATAAGCTCCTCCAGATTTTTGGCACCCGTACCCTCTCTTACAAAAATATCAAAGCCATTGCTTATTTTTTCAATAGCCTCAAGGGCACTGCTGCACTCATGGTCATTTCTTATACCTCCGCAGGCATAGGCATTTAAACCCTTTCCATTTATCATAGGAGCATGACCGTCAATATATTCTGCTGACTCAAGCTTTTTTAGCACATCAGGCACACAGCCAATTACTCCCGGATAGTTCATCATTTCACCAAGACCAAGAAAGTTGTACTTTCTAATAAGTTCAGCAGTTTTATCACCGTCTATAACACAGCCTGCGTGGTCAAAAGGAGTTGCAGGCACACAGGATGGCAGCATAAAATGCACCTCTAAAGGAGTTTTACTGCTGTCATTAAGCATAAATATAAGACCTTCCTCGCCCTTTACGTTAGCAATCTCATGAGGGTCAGCTATAATTGTTGTAACACCCTTTGGCATAACAGCCTTTGCATATTGAGAAGGAGTTACCATAGCTGATTCTATATGAACGTGGCTGTCTACAAAACCGGGAGCAATATAAGCCCCCTTAACATCTGTTTCCTCAACGCCCTCATAATCACCTATTCCTATAATAATGCCGTCTTTTATACCAACATTGCCCTCAATTATTCTGTGATTTAACACATCTATAATCTTTCCGTTTTTTAACACTAAATCTGCCTTTTCATTGCCAAGGGCAGACTGAATAACATCTTTAAGCATAAAATACCTCCTCGTGATTTAAAAAAGTAAAAAAACAAAAAATCCCCTCAGAGATGAGGGGATTAACTCTAAAAATTAAGAAATTAAGCTTCGTACTGGCTTAAAGCAGCCTTAACTGCATCAAACTCAGACTCATCATGAACATCAAGACGAAGAACAGTGCTTACATCTAATGAGAAGATACCCATAATAGACTTAGCGTCTACAACGTATCTGCTTGATGCTAAATCAAAGTCACCATCAAATGTGTTGATTACGTTTACAAAATCCTTTACCTTATCAATAGAGTCTAACTTAATATTTAATGATTTCATTTCGAGTTACCTCCCTTTATAATAGCCTTTTAAGGCTCCCTTTTATTAGTTACAAGATTATAATAACTTGAAACTTGAGTTTTGTCAAATAAATTTTTAAAAAAGCAAAATTGGTTATTTTTAACATTTAGAGCATACTTTATTTTAAATCAGTTGTCTAAAATGTTGTAAAAATTACATAATTTTAATATATTTGAAATCTGTTTTTAAAGAAAGATTTTATTTTGGTAATAATATACAATATTAGTCTTTAATTTTTGTTAAAATCTCACAATAAAAGTTAGTCTAAAATTTAACTCTCAATC
>CABVEG010000160.1 GCA_902497185.1 uncultured Eubacteriales bacterium
TTTTGCCATATCAAACCTCCAAAATATGTATTTACACTAGTATACAATATTTTTTTAATATTTTCAATTGATATTAACTGAATAAAATGTTAAGATATAATAAGCAGGATTTTGATAAAACGAGGTTTTAATATGAATTTACCACAAGAATATACAGATAAAATGAAAAGACTTTTAGGTGACGAATACGATGCCTATATTGAAAGCTTTAATGAGCCAAGATTATATGGTTTAAGAGCCAATACCCTTAAAATTACTCCCGAGGAATTAAAGACAGCTGTTGAATGGGAGTTAAAGCCTGTGCCATGGTGTAAGGAGGGCTTTTATTATGACGGAGAAAATATAAGACCAGCAAAGCATCCTTATTACAATGCAGGATTGTTTTATATTCAGGAGCCTTCTGCTATGTCAACAGGTGCTATGCTGCCTGTTAAACCCGGTGACAGAGTAATTGACCTTTGTGCTGCACCTGGGGGAAAGAGTACACAGGCGGCGGCAAAGCTAAAGGGGCAGGGTATTATTGTAAGCAATGACATAAGTGCATCAAGATGTATGGCTCTTCTGAAAAATATTGAGCTTAGCGGTGTGCCAAATGCTATCATAACAAATGAGAATCCAACCAAACTTGCTGAAAGGTTTGAAGGCTTTTTTAACAGAGTTATTGTAGATGCTCCATGCAGTGGCGAGGGTATGTTCAGAAAGGACGAGGCATCTGTAAGGAGTTGGGAAACGCATAAGACTGAATTTTGCTGTGGGTTACAGAGGAGTATTTTAAAGGCGGCGGCAAGGCTTTTAAGCGGTGACGGTATTATTGCTTATTCAACCTGTACCTTTGCTCCCGAAGAGGATGAAGGTATGATTCAGGAATTTTTAAATGAAAATCCTGATTTTGAACTTATGGACTTTGACAAAAGGGGCGGATTTATTGACGGCAGACCCGAATGGGTTGAAAATGGCAGCAATGAGCTTAAAAAATGCGGCAGGCTTATGCCTTATAAGGTAAAGGGGGAGGGACATTTCTTTTGCCTTTTGCATAAAAAGGGTGAGGATTTAATGATACAGCCTCCACAGGATAAAGCTGCTCCTAAAAAGCTCCTTAATGATTACTTTGAATTTATGAAAAACAGTATGAATATTGAAATAAATGATAACCTTGTATTACACAAGGAAAGCCTTTTTACTGTGCCATACTGTCTTGATTTAAGCGGTATAAGGGTTAAAAGAAGCGGTTTATATTTAGGTGATTGTAAGAAAAATCGTTTTGAGCCAAGCCAGGCTTTTGCTATGACCCTTAAAAAGGAAGATGTTAAGATTAGCATTGATTTTGATTTAGAGGATGAGAATTTAGTCAGATATATGAGAGGAGAAAGTTTTGCTGTTGACTGTAGCGATGGTTGGGCTTTGGTTTGTGTTAATGGTTATCCTCTTGGTTGGGGTAAGGTGCAGAAGGGCAGACTTAAAAATAAGTATTTGCCCAGTTGGATGAATTAAGGAGCGATAGACATGAATAAGAAATACAGAACATTATTGTGTGTATATTCGGATATTTTTTTATGGTTGGCGTACTTTTCCCTTATATTTGCTGCAGGCATTGAATTAAACGGAAAACTAATTGCCGCAGTTGAAATTCTACTTTTTTTACTTTATATTCTTATAAAGTTTATATTGGGCATTATAAATGTAATTATTGCTGTTAAGCTTGTAATTGCAAATGATGAGGAAACTTTATTTAGACTTGCAAAGAAATCAAAATATATCGCAATACCTGATTTTATAATCAATTTTATGATTAATTTTATTGTTATAAGTCTTATGTTCATGTTTTTAATGCATTTTGCTTTTTTAGGATTGCCTTATTTGTGTTTTATGGTATTTATGACCTATTTAAATGTTATATTTACCTCCTGCTTTGGTATTGCATTTATTATATTAAAAAGAATAAACAAAGAGGTGTCGACAGGCTTTGCATTTATTAATATATTGCTTTTATTATGCTTTGTGCTTGACATATTTGATACCATTTACTTACATTTTAAGTTTAAAAAGCCTAAGGAAATTGATGAGGTGTAAAGATGGATTTTTTACCTGTAACTATTGAGGATATGAAAAAAAGAGGCTGGGAACAGCCTGATTTTATATATGTAAGCGGTGATGCCTATGTGGACCACCCCTCCTTTGGTGCTGCAATTATTACACGTATGCTTGAAAGCAAGGGCTACAAGGTATGTGTAATTCCACAGCCTGATTGGAGGACTACCAATGACTTTACAAGGTTTGGAAAGCCAAGACTTGCTTTTCTTGTAAGCGGAGGCAATATTGATTCTATGGTTAATCATTATTCCGTTGCTAAAAAGAAAAGGGACAAGGATTTGTATTCTCCGGGCGGTGAAGGGGGTCACAGACCTGACAGGGCAACTATTGTCTACTGTCAGAAAATAAGAGAGGCTTACGGCAATTCCGTTACAATTATGATTGGAGGTATTGAGGCAAGTTTAAGACGTCTTTCTCATTATGATTACTGGGACAATAAGGTAAGACGTTCAATTCTCCTTGATTCTCAGGCTGATATACTTATGTATGGTATGGGTGAACATCAGATTGTGGAGCTTGCAGAGGCACTTGACAGCGGTATTGAGGCTAAGGATATTACCTTTGTAAGGGGTACTGTCTACAAGACCAAAACTCTTGAAAATATATATGAGGATTACATTGAATTGCCACATTTTAAGGAAAGCTCAAATGACAAGAAGGTTTATGCCGAGGGCTTTTTAAAGCAGTACGAAAATACTGATGCCGTTACTGCAAAAATTCTTGTGGAGCCTTACAATGATTGTTATGTAGTGCAAAATAAGCCTTCCCTTCCACTTACTCAATCTGAATTTGACTACAGCTATGGACTTCCATATATGAGAAATTATCACCCAATGTATGAGGAAAAGGGCGGTATACCTGCTATAGAGGAGGTTAAGTTCAGTATTATAAGTAATCGAGGCTGCTTTGGCAGCTGTAATTTTTGCGCACTTGCTTTTCATCAGGGAAGGGTAATACAGGCAAGAAGTCATCAATCCATACTTCGTGAGGCAGAGAAAATTACTTGGGAGCCTGATTTTAAGGGCTATATACACGATGTAGGAGGACCAACAGCAAATTTCAGACAGCCTGCCTGTGATAAACAGCTTACAAAGGGTGCTTGCAAAAACAGACAGTGTCTTTTCCCTGATGCCTGTAAAAATTTAAATGTTGACCACAGGGACTATGTTAAACTTTTAAGAAAAATGAGAGATATACCAAGGGTTAAAAAGGTGTTTGTTCGTTCGGGCATAAGATATGATTATCTTATATATGACAAGGACGAAACATTTTTTAACGAGCTTTGCAAGTACCATGTCAGCGGCCAGCTAAAGGTTGCTCCCGAACACGTTGTGCCAAGGGTTCTTAATAAAATGGGAAAGCCTTCAAGACAGGTATATGACAAATTTACTAAGAAGTTTTATGAAATAAACAAAAAAATAGGCAAGGAACAGTATCTTGTGCCCTATTTAATGAGTTCTCATCCCGGCAGCGATTTAAAGGCAGCTGTTGAGCTTGCAGAATATTTAAGGGATTTAGGCTATATGCCTGAACAGGTGCAGGATTTTTATCCGACTCCGGGTACACTTTCAACCTGTATGTTTTATACGGGACTTGACCCAAGAGATATGACAGAGGTTTATGTGCCTAAAACTCCCCATGAAAAGGCTATGCAAAGAGCCTTAATTCAGTACAGACTGCCAAGAAACTATGACCTTGTAAATGAGGCACTTCATAAGGCAGGAAGAACGGATTTAATAGGATTTGATAAGCATTGTCTTATAAGACCGAAACGTGATAATAAGAGCTTTGGTAATAAGCCTAATAAAAAGGCGGATGATAAGCAGAAAAAGAGAAAGCCTTTAAGAAATATACATAAGAAAAAAGGTGTTAAATAATGAAAGCAATAAAGGATTTTTTTAAAAAAGAGGCAGTGTTTACAATAGCTGCTTTATTTGCTGTTATTTCTGTGTTTTTTGTACATCCTGATATTGAGTATGTTTATTATATTGATTTTAGAACAATAGCTCTCCTTTTTTCACTTATGGCAGTAGTTTCAGGCTTTACATCAATGGGTGTAATGGAAGGCTTTGCAAAGGTTATTATTAATAAAGTAAATAGTACAAGATTTTTAGTGGCTGTTTTGTGGAGTATTTGCTTTTTTACATCAATGATTATTACTAATGATGTGGCTTTAATAACTTTTGTGCCTGTTGCTGTAACAGTGTTGACATTATGTAATAAAAAAGAACTTATAATCTATACTGTTGTTTTGCAGACTATAGCAGCTAATATGGGAAGTATGCTTACACCTATGGGCAATCCGCAAAATTTGTATATTTATGCCCGTTTTAATGTAGGGATAGGTGAATTTTTTTCAATAACTTTGCCTGTTATATTGATAAGTTTTTTACTTCTTGTGTTAAGCACTTTTTTTGTTAAAAATGAAAGGATTTCAATTAAAATAACTAAGGTAAGCATAAAAGGAGATAAGTTTCTTATTGCTTTGTATACTTTTCTTGCCGTTATTTCGCTTTTGGCTGTTTTAAGGCTGATTGATTATAAGGTGGCATTGATTATTATAGTTATTATAATACTAATTTTTGACAGAAAAACATTTTTAAGAGTGGATTGGTTTTTACTGCTTACATTTTGTGCCTTTTTTGTGTTTGTTGGAAATATGGAAAGAATTGAATTAATAAATGGTTTTGTTAAAAATCTTGTTGAGGGAAAGGAATTTTTTGTATCTCTTTGTGCAAGCCAAGTTATAAGTAATGTGCCTGCTGCCGTAATGCTAAGTGGGTTTACGGATAATTATAGGGCTCT
>CABVEG010000161.1 GCA_902497185.1 uncultured Eubacteriales bacterium
TCATTACTTCTTTTTATTAAACAGACTTAAATAATAAGACTTCTTTAATGTTTTTTCATTTTCATAGGAACTTTTCATTGTATTTATAATACTTGTATCAGCTCCAACTTCCTCAAGTTTACCCTTTAGCTCACTTAAAAGAGCATCAACCTTAGAATCTGCTTCACCTTCAAGAGATGCAGCCTTGCCAAGATAACTTGACATTAATGAACTTGCACTTGCTCCATTTTTATAATCCGCTTTTGCCTGATCTATCAAATTGCCAATCTGACCAAGATAGGTTGCCTTTAATGTATAAAGCTGTACAGTGTAATCACTTATAATTGCAGAACTGTCATTTTTATCCTGTGAAGAATCATCTGCTGATGATTGATTACTTTCATTAATAATTTTATTCACAGCATCCTCAACAGTAATCTGACCCTTTCTTATTGCCTCTTCTTCCTCAAATGTAAAATCTCTTAAACCCTGAACATCATATTGTTCAAGCTCGTCCTCAACAGTTTTTTTAGATGCGGTAATCTGCTGCTGAATATCTTCATCAGACTGATTAAGCCCATCATATACCGCAGTAATATTATCTTTCTGCCATAGAGCAACACAAACCGCTCCAACAATTAACACAATAAGTATCACAAATAAAACTCTTAATTTTTTCATAACAATTCTCCTCTACTCTATTCCAATAATTTCCTTACTTAAATCAATAATATCCTCAATAACATTATTGCCAAGTTTTTTTCTCACAATTTCACAGGCTTGTCCAAGATTTTGAGGTCTTGACTCGGTATTGTGCATATCAGAGCCTAAAAGTCTTACTGTACCGTTTTCAAGCCATTTTAAAGCCTTACCCTTTGAAAAAAATCCCAACAAATGTTCTCCATTCATTTGAGGAATAACTCTCATTCCCAAAAGCCTTTCAATATTATTTGTACCCTTTTGAAAAGAAACAAATCTTTCAAGATGTGCAATTACAGGTGTCAGCTTTCTATTGTAAATAATATCCTCTACTTCCTGAAACACTCTGCTATTCCACTTTGCAAAAGGCATTTCCAACAGCAAGTACTTGCTTTCATTAATACATAATTTTTCAAGGTTTTCAATTTTGCTTATACCATTAAAATAAAAAACCTCTGCGCCAAGATAAATATCCGGTACATTTTTTCCCTCAATGGAAGCCATTAGTTTGCTATAAGCATTATTTCTATTCCTTAAAAAGCTGTCTACCGTATCATTTTTAATGTAAAAATGAGGTGTGGCTACAACAGCATCTATTCCCTGATTATGGCTCTCACTTAACATTTCAAGGGACATTTCAATACTTTTGCTGCCATCATCTATCCCCGGTAAACAGTGAGAATGAATATCTATCATATTGACCCTCCAATCAAATTATTTTATGTCTGAAGTGTACTGAGCATAACCGTACCTTCCATACTTTCCCCTTGAATACCTTTTATTGTCCGAAGGTACATCATTAAGCACAAAGCCTAAAATCTTTGCATTTGCAAATCTCAGTTTTTTTACAGATTCCTGAAGCATTTTCTTTTCAGCTACCTGTTGCCTTACAACTAAAACAACTCCATCAACAAGTTTAACTAAAATAGATGCGTCAATAACTATATTAATAGGGGGTGTATCTAAAAATATGTACTTATATTCCCTCTTTAACTCATCAATCAACTTTGACATTGCATCTGATGACAAAAGTTCAGTAGGATTAGGCGGAATATTGCCTGCTGTAATCACATCAAGGTTTTTATATTTTGTCCTTACAATAGCATCTTCAAATTTACAGTCATTTACAAGAAGATTACTAAGACCCTTTTTAGTATTTAAGCCTAAAAGCTTGTCAACATTAGGTCGTCTTAGGTCACAGTCAACCACAATGGCTTTGCCATAAATATCCGCAAAGGAAATTGCTGTATTAAGGCAGGTTGTGCTCTTACCCTCTGATGCTATTGAACTTGTTATTGAAATAACCTTTGAACCTGAACTTGGTATTGAAAACATTAAATTTGTTCTAAGCTCATTATAAGCCTCTCTTACATCAAATCTTGTATCAGTGGTTATTATTTTTTTACTGTTTTCTTCAATATTGTCAAAATTACTATTATTTTTATCTTTGATTATTTTATTTAACATTACAATTTTCCTCTAAATCATTCAGTTCTTTCAATAGAAATTTCAGGAATAACACCAATAATCGGTATGTCGGGGAATATTTCCTTTATATCCCTTTCTGATTTAATTGTTGAATCATTTAATTCCAATAGAATAACAACAGCAACACTAAAAATCAATCCTAAAGCAATGCCAAAAACAATATTCTTAACAACATTAGGACTTGAAGGACCTTTAGGCTTATCTGCATAGTCAACAATCTTTATAACACTTCCGTTCATAATTTCCGTAATTTTTTCAGGTGCAATATCTGCAATGGCGTTAGCTATTATAAAAGCATCATCAGCATTATTTGCTACAACATTTAAAACAAGCATTTGCGTGTCCGTAATCATATCAACATTAATAATAGATATAAGCTCATCCACACTGCAATCAATCTTAGTTTCTTCAATAACCTCTGCAATAACTGCCTTACTCTTTAAAAGCTCGGCATAAGTAGGCACAAGCTTAGTTGATGCATCAATATCACTTGCATCAATGTTCTGAGAAATTACATCTTTGTTATTACTTACATAAAATCTGACTGATGCAGTATATTTTTTTTGTATAAGAAATATGCTTACACAGGCTGAAATCAAAGCAAAAATCACTACTATTATACAAATCAGCTTTATTTTAGATATAAAGGCATTTATTAAAGTAGACAAGTCAATTTGTATAGTTTCTATATTATTATCCTTAGCTGTGTCCATAATTTTTCCCCTTTTAACTTTTATAATTGTTTTAATTATACAACAAATTACACATCAAATCAAGATTTTATTAAATAGCTGTTAGATCATACTCACCAATATTTTAACTTTCCCCAATTTTACACTAACCTAATTTTTAAATATTCATAATCTGTTCTAAGTATTCTGATATTTCTTCATATAAGTTCTTTTGATTCTCTTTTACGGATAATACATAATCTGCTCTCTTAAATTTTATTTTTTCTGCTATTGCTGTTTGCGTACCCATAGCATCTATTGTTATTATATTTCCCTTTATATTTATGGTGTCTTATGTATTATTTTTGATTTTTGCCTTACATCTTCTATTATTTATATATATTTTAATATTTCGGTTATATAATATTTGGTGAGATTTTTCAAGCCACGCCAAATATTATACAACATTATTTTTTTGTGATAAAGTTCGGATAAAAAAGGAAACTGCCGCAAAATGAACGGAAAATTATTCATTTTGCAACAGCCTCTTTAGATAAATATGTAATTATATAAAATCAGCAAATAATATCACAAAATATTATATATTACAAATACTATTCCCCTCTCCTAAACCTTTCTATCATTTCATTTGTAAGGCTTATATCAGATTTATATACAGGAATATCCTCTCTTTTAAACCAAACAGCCTCTGAAAGCTCATTTTTATCAATTCTTATTTCACTGTTTCCATCAACTTCGGCAAAAAATCCCATAAGCAAAGTATCTGAGAATGACCACGGCTGATTCTTATAATAAGTTATATTTTTAACCTTTAAACCCACTTCCTCCATAACCTCACGTCTTACTGTGTCCTCAAAAGTTTCTCCAACCTCTGTATAGCCTGCAATAAGAGCATAACGAGTATACTTGCTGTGATTTTTATTATACTTAGTTAGCAAAATTCTATTGCCATCAGTAAGCGCAACTATAACACAAGGTGAAATTCTAGGATATACTGTTTTACCACAGGCCTCACATATAAGTGAACGTTCCTCTGTACCCTTTTTCATATTGCTGCCACAGCGTGAACAGTATTTATTTTCACTATACCAACGGTGAATTTGTATTGCGGTTATTCCTGCAAAAGCCTTCCACATAGGGTATGCAGTTCTGAAATACTCCGGACCTGCATAGTGCCAACCTTCAAATTCCTCTTCAGTTTCCGTCATAAAAAGATTTGTATCATCCATCTTAAAAAGAAAATTCATACCGCCTTTTATTTCAAGTTCTCCAACAGCAGGAAACCATGTTCTGCCGTATTCCTCTCTGACAAGAACATTGTTGCCCTTAAAAACAAGAAGTATATCATCCTTACAAGGTTCACAATTTTCAAAAGCAACATGATATTTATGCGGTGCTATATCCTGAATCATATTTTTAACCTCCATTTAATACTGCTTTTGTATAATTATAACATATTATCAGACAAATAAAAAGGGCTGTTTTTAGCCCCTTTACTGTTCCATCTGCTTTCCTAAAAATCCTGCGGCAGTCTGTGCAAGCTTTCCTTCAACTTCACCCATTGATTTATTGTCACTAAGCATAACTATAGCGCCCAGTACATCTCCTTCGCATATGATTGGTGTAATTAATTCGTGATTATAACTGTCACTGTCCTCTTCAAGTATAGGAACAAAATTACTGTCATTCCTGTTAGCAATCAGCATATTTCTGTTGTTAATTACTTCCTCAAGCTCAGAGCTTATATGCTTTTCCATAAACTCCCTTTTTGTTCCGCCCGAAACAGCAATAATCTGATCCTTATCCACGATGCAAGTGATGTGCCCTGCATTTTTTGCTAAACTTTCCGCATATTCCTTTGCAAAAGCACCAAGCTCCCCTATAGGAGAATATTTCTTTAAAATGATTTCTCCATTTCTGTCAGTGAATATTTCTAATGGGTCACCCTCCCTTATTCTCAAAGTTCTCCTTATTTCCTTCGGTATAACTACCCTGCCTAAATCATCTATTCTTCTTACAATACCTGTAGCTTTCA
>CABVEG010000162.1 GCA_902497185.1 uncultured Eubacteriales bacterium
GTTTTTGTGATATAATACATTTTACTGTTACAGTTAAAATTATTTTTTTATTTAGGAGTGTGATTTTCGTGGACTCGGGAAGTTCGCAATATTTATCTAAGGTTATTGTACTTATTGTTTGTTTGGCTTTATCTGCTTTTTTCTCAAGCTCTGAAACTGCTTTAACGTCGTTGAGCAAAATCAGACTTAGAGCCATGGTGGATGAAGGTGTAAAAAATGCAAAGCTTATACAGAAGGTTACTGACAATTCTTCAAAGCTTTTAAGTGCCATACTTATAGGCAACAACATTGTAAACATAGCAGCATCTTCATTAGGTACGGTTATTGCTACTGACCTGTTTGGAAACAGCGGTGTTGGTATCGCTACAGGTGTGCTTACTATTCTTGTACTTATTTTTGGTGAAGTTACACCAAAAAGTTTTGCCAGTGATAATGCAGAGGCTGTAAGCTGCTTTTGTGTAAAGCCTATAGCTTTTTGTATGTTTGTTTTTACACCTTTTATTTTTCTGCTTAATATTATTACAGGATTTATTTTTAAACTTATAGGCAGTAATAAAAACGAAACACCTGTTATTACTGAAAATGAGCTTAGAACAATGGTAGATGTAAGTCATGAGGAAGGTGTTCTTGAGGTTGATGAAAGGGAAATGATCACTAATGTGGTGGATTTCAGAAGTTCAACCGCTGAGGAAGTAATGGTACCTAGAATTGATATAGTTGCCATACCTGATGATATGCCTTATGACGATGTTGTAAATGTATTTAAGGAAAAGAAATTTACAAGATTGCCTGTGTATAACGAAACAAATGATCATATTGTGGGTACATTATCCTTTAAGGATATTATGCTTCTTGATGATATTAAAGACTTTAAGGTGTCTGACTATATGAAGGAACCTTACTTTACTTATGAGTCCAAGCAGTGTTCAAGGCTTTTTGCCGATATGAAGAAGGAATCAATTTCTATGGCTATAGTACTTGATGAGTATGGCGGTACGGCAGGTATTGTTACTTTACAGGATTTGATTGAGGAAATTGTAGGCGATATTATTGATGATGAAAGAGATGACGAAGAGGAAATTCAGTCTATAAGTGAAAATGAATTCCTTGTTGATGGCAGCACAAAACTTGATGATGTTAATGACAAATTGAACACTGACTTTGAAAATGATGATATAGAGTCAATCGGTGGATATGTTATTGCTTTAATAGGAAGATTCCCTGAAAAGGGAGAAGTTGTTGATGACAATGATGTTAAATTTTATATTGAAGAGATTGACAAAAACAGAATTGTTAAATTAAAAATTATTTTGACTCCGGACAATGAAATAGAGGAAGAAAAGGAGAAATAATATATGGTATTGGGCAATGATATTGGCATAGACTTGGGAACTGCCAGTGTAATTGTATATTGCAAGGGAGAGGGCATTGTACTTCAGGAACCCTCTGTAGTAGCAGTTGACAATAATAAACATGCTATTGTTGCAGTAGGAGAGGAAGCAAGAAAAATGCTTGGAAAAACTCCGGCTAATATTGTGGCTGTCAGACCTTTAAGAGATGGTGTAATATCAGACTTTGAGGTTACTGAAAGGATGATAAGATATTTTATCGATAAATCTGTAGGTACTCACTGGCTAAAAAGACCAAGGATTGCTGTCTGTGTTCCAAGTAGGATTACGGATGTGGAAAAAAGAGCTGTTGAGGAGTCAACAAGAAATGCAGGTGCTGCACAGGTATTTATTATAGAAGAACCTATTGCAGCAGCTATTGGTGCAGGACTTGATATATTCAGACCTTGTGGAAGTATGGTTGTGGATATTGGCGGAGGTACAACTGATGTGGCAGTAATTTCACTGGGCGGCATTGTTGTAAGCACATCTATTAAGGTAGCAGGCGACAAATTTGATGATGCTATTGTAAGATATATGAGAGAAGAGCATCAGATGGTTATTGGTGAAAGAACTGCTGAAAATGTGAAAATAATTATAGGCACTGCCGCAGAGGATACTCCTTTAAGTACTATGGAGCTTAAAGGAAGAAATGCAACTACGGGTATGCCTATGACCGTTGAAATTACTTCCAGAGAAATGTATGAGGCTTTGAAGGTATCTGTAAGGGCTGTGATTGATGCTGTAAGATATGTGCTTTCAAATACACCTCCTGAGCTTGCAGGTGATATTCTTGACAGAGGTATAGTTCTTACAGGCGGAGGTGCTCTTTTGTCAGGACTTGACCGTGTTATTGAAAAAGAAACGGGTATAAGATGCACTATTGCTGAAAATCCCGTAAACTGTGTTGCCATGGGTACAGGCAAATATATTGAGTATCAGACAGTTGAGGATAAGGGTATTTTAAGCAGCATAAAAAAATTCTTCAGTCTTGAAGAAAATGATTGACAAAAAAATTAATATAGTATATAATGCATATATGAGCAGATGTTCATAAATAACTTTATTTGAGATCTGCTCATATATTTTAATTAAAAGTATGAATATATGAATAAATGTTCATATTAGCGATAGGAGGTAATTATATGCCGAAAATTAAAAAACTGACAGAGGAAATGAGTTATGACTTAGCGGACTTTTTCAAAATTTTTGGTGATTCTACCAGAATAAAAATACTATATTCTCTATTTCAACATGAAATGTGTGTAAGTGATCTTGTAAGAGAGCTTGGTATGACTCAGTCAGCTATTTCTCATCAACTCAGACTTTTAAGACAAAACGATATTGTAAAGTTTAAGAAGGAGGGGCAGTCAGCAATTTACTCTCTTGATGATGAACACGTTTCAATTCTTTTGGATAAGGGCATTGAACATATAAGACATAAAAATGGTTATGATGAGGAGGAATATTATGAGTAATAAAGATATGGAAAATAAAAGCTGCGGATGTGAACATCACCATGAACACCAACATAATGATTGCTGTGAGCATGAGCATCATCACCACCATAATGACTGTTGTGAACATGAACATTGTCATAGTGATGGCTGTGGCTGTGGACATGACCATCACCATGATGATAATGATGTTAAAAATGGTATAAAGAGAATAATTTTAGGTATTATTTTACTTGCTGCCGCTATATTTACAAAGGGCTATTTAAGCATTGGTTTGTACATAGCTGCTTATATTATTTTTGGCTACGATGTTGTTATTAATGCAGTAAAAAGTATTGTAAAGGGAAAAGCCCTTGATGAGCATTTTCTTATGGCATTTGCCACTATATGTGCCTTTTTGCTTGGTGAGTATGTAGAGGCTGTTGCCGTAATGCTTTTTTATCAGGTAGGAGAGTTTTTACAGGAAACTATTGTTAATAAGTCAAGAAAATCTATTAAGTCATTAATGGAAATGCAAATTGATACAGCTAATGTACTTGTTAATGATGAAATTGTAAAAAAAGCTCCCGAGGAAATTAATATAGGAGATATTATAGTTGTTAAACCGGGAGAAAAAGTTGCTGTTGACGGCACAATTATTAAAGGAGAAACTACTCTTGATATGGTTGCACTTACAGGTGAGTCATTGCCTGTTGAAAAAAATATGGGTGACAGTGTTTTAAGCGGCTCCATAAATAATAGCGGTGTTATTTATGTAAAAGCAGATAAATTATATAAGGATTCAACTGTTTCAAGAATTATGAATATGGTTGAAAATGCTGCTGACAATAAGGCTAAGACTGAAAACTTTGTAACACGTTTTGCTAAGATATATACACCTGTAGTAGTTGCAATGGCAATTTTACTTGTATTAATCCCTGTTTTAATGGGCTGTGATTTTAGAGAATGGGTATATAAGGCTCTTGTTTTCCTTGTTGCCTCCTGTCCGTGTGCTCTTGTGCTTTCAATTCCTTTGACATTTTTTGCGGGTATTGGTACAATGTCAAGACAAGGTGTTCTTGTTAAGGGCGGTAATTATCTTGAGGCATTAAGCAGTGTTGAGGCAGTTGTTTTGGATAAGACGGGAACAATTACAAAGGGTAAATTTGAGGTAACAGAGGTAAAGGGTGAAAATACACTAATATATGCTGCTTCTCTTGAATGTTTTTCAACTCATCCTATGGCTGTTGCGGTTACGGAATATTACAAGGGCGAAAAGCTTGATGTTGAAAATGTTGAAAACATTGCAGGCTTTGGCATTAAGGGTACTTATGAAGGTAAGGAAATTATTGTAGGCAGTGAAAGGCTTATGGAAGACAATAACATTTCAGTAGAGAAGGGTAAAAATATATATGCTGCCGTAGATGGAAAATGTATAGGCTATATTAATGTTGAGGACACAATAAAGGAGGACAGCAAATCTGCCATTGCTGATTTAAAGAAGGTTGGTATTAAGAATGTTACAATGCTTACCGGTGACAAAAAGTCTATTGCTGAAAAGGTAGGCAGTGCAGTAGGTGTTGATAAGGTATATGCTGAGCTCCTTCCTCAGAATAAGGTAGAAAAGGTTGAAGATATTTATAATGAAGGCTGTAAGGTTGTTGCTGCTGTAGGTGACGGTATAAATGATGCACCTTTGCTTGCAAGAGCAGATATAGGTATTGCAATGGGAGGTATAGGCTCTGATGCGGCTATTGAGGCGGCTGATGTGGTTATAATGGAAGACAGTCTTTCTAAACTTTCCGCAGCAATAAAGCTTGCAGGAAGAACAATGGCTATTTGCAGACAGAATGTAGTTATTGTTATTGCATTAAAGATTCTTGTGCTTGCCATTACTGTTTTAGGCTATGGTAATATGTGGATAGCAGTATTTGCCGATGTAGGTGTGGCTTTAATTGCTGTCCTTAATGCAACAAGAATAACAAGGGTTAAGTAAGTTTTGTAATTTTAAGTCCGCTGTAATTTACGGCGGACTTAAAAAAATTCAGATATTA
>CABVEG010000163.1 GCA_902497185.1 uncultured Eubacteriales bacterium
AATTATTGCAACATCAGCCTCTGTCTGTGATATTATGGACAGGCTTGGTTTAAGCCTTGTGGGAGTTCCCGAAACAACTATTTCAGCCATTGCATCAAGGTATAACGGAGTAACTACTGTCGGTTCCTCTATGTCACCTGATATGGAGATAATCAAAAGTCTTAATCCTACAGATGTTATAGGTCCCGATACTCTTGAAAATGATTTAAAAATACAGTATGACAATATTGGCGTTAATTCCACATTTATAAATTTAAGAAGTGTAAAGGGTTTATATGACAGTGTAAAGCTGATTGGTGATAAATATGGTAAGTCTGATGAGGCTGATGAAATAGTTAAGGAATATAATGAATTTATATCAGGCTACAGCAGTAAGCACAGTGGTCAGAAACCAAAGGTTCTTGTACTTATGGGCTTACCCGGCAGCTATCTTGTTGCAACACAAAATTCTTATGCAGGCTCCCTTGTTGAGCTTGCAGGAGGAGAAAATGTTTTCCACGATGATTCAAAGGATTTCCTTACAATTAATCCGGAGGAAATGCTTGCACGTGACCCCGATGTTATTATAAGAACTGCCCACGGACTTCCTAAAGAGGCTCTTGAAATGTTTGAAAAGGAATTTTCCTCCAATGACATTTGGAAGCATTTCAGAGCTGTTAAAAACGGCAAGGTTTTTGATGTTGACTATATGCTTTTTGGTATGAGCGCAACTTTTGATTATCCGCAGGCTCTTGCAGCTCTTGAGCCTATGCTTTATGGTGAGTAATATGAAGAGTAAAAATATACTTAGCTTTGTTATAATTGCGTTAATGCTTTTGATACTTTTTGTTGTATCTGTAAATATGGGCAGTGTAAGCGTTACATACAGAGAGCTGTTCAGAGGTTTATTTATTGAGTATGATGATAATGTTGCTATTATATTGGATTTGAGATTTCCAAGAATAATTATAGCAATGCTTGCAGGCGGGGCACTTGCCGTAAGCGGTGTGCTTTTTCAGGCA
The DNA here is from genome assembly GCA_902497185.1 of uncultured Eubacteriales bacterium. GTDB lineage: Bacteria > Bacillota > Clostridia > Lachnospirales > CAG-274 > Gallispira. The sequence goes on from CABVEG010000163.1 coordinate 1,002, forward strand.
GTGCTTAAAAATCCTCTTGCTGACCCGGGTATTATAGGAATATCTTCGGGAGCAAGCTTTGTAAGTGCAATTATAATTGCATATTTTCCTGCTTTGTTTTTCTTTACACCTGTTTTTTCATTTATAGGTGGTATGATTGCCTGCCTGCTTGTATACAGCCTTTCTTACAAAAACGGATTTTCACCCCTTAGGATCATACTTGTGGGTGTGGCTGTAAATTCAGTGTTTACAGGTCTTGCAAGTGCTTTTAATTCAATGAGCGGTCAGAGCTATCAAAGTGCTTCTGAGCTTATTAATGCAAATATATCAATGAAAACATGGGAGGATGTAAGGCTTTTGGCAATATATGTAGTAATTGGTCTTATATTTGCTATTATTATTTCAGGCAGATGTAATCTTCTTGCTTTGGAGGATAAGACTGTAAGAGGCCTTGGAGTAAATGTGAATGTGTTAAGGGCGGTTGTATCTGTGGTAGCAGTTCTCCTTGCATCTATTACAACTGCTGTTGCAGGAACCATCAGCTTTGTGGGACTTATTGTGCCTCACATAGGGAGGTTGCTTGTAGGAAGTGAGCATAAAAGACTTATACCTTTTGCAGCATTACTTGGAGCGTTTGTAATGTTGCTTGCCGATACGGTTGGACGATTAATAGCATATCCTTATGAAATATCACCTGCAGTAATAATGTCTGTTGTAGGTGGTCCATTCTTTATAATTCTTTTGAAAAGGAGTGACAAGACCTATGGAAATTGAGAATATTGAATTTTCCTACGGAAATCATAAGGTACTTGATAATATTTCCTTTAAGGTTATGGAGGGAGGAATAACAACCATAATAGGCGCAAACGGCTGTGGAAAGTCAACACTCTTTAATGTAATGACAAAAAATCTCAAGCCGCAAAAGGGCAGGGTATTGTTAAACGGAAGGAATATAGCTGATATTCCCTTGAAAGGCTTTGCAAAGCAGGTAGCTATTGTACATCAGTATAATACTGCACCGTCTGATATTACCGTTGAAAAACTTATAAGCTATGGCAGAATTGCTTATGGCGGTTTTAAAAGAAATCACGATGAAGATGAAAAGTGTATTAAATTCGCCATGGAGGTTACGGGAGTATCGGAATTTTCACAAAAGCAGATTTCCGCTCTTTCCGGTGGACAAAGACAAAGAGTGTGGATCGCCGTGGCGCTTGCTCAGAATACAAAAATACTTCTTTTGGACGAGCCTACCACATATCTTGATGTAAGATACCAAATTGAAATTTTAAGACTTATTAGAAAACTGAATGAGAAATATGGAATAACGATTATAATGGTTCTTCATGATATTAATCAGTCTATTGCATACAGCAATCGTATAATTGCAATGAAAGACGGAAAAATTGTGGCAGAAGGTATACCTGATGAAATAATTAATGAAGAGCTTATTAAAAACGTATACGGTATTGAGCTTTCAGTAAAGGAAGTGGAAAGTAACAAGATAGTTCTTACTGTATAGATATGTGTTATATATGCAGCTGTTAATGTAAATAAATGGAGAATATTAAAAAAATTATACTTGCTTTAATTGGCTTTATGTTATATACTAGTCTATATAAATGGTAAGGACGCCTATATTTGGGCGTCCTTTTATTTTTTCCGGGAGGTAATGAAATGAGATTAAATCCAAAAGAACAGGAAAAACTTATGCTTCATCTTGCAGGCAATCTTGCAAAGGAGCGGAAGGGCAGAGGTCTTAAATTAAATTACGTTGAATCAGTGGCATATATAAGCTCCGAGCTTTTGGAGCTGGCAAGAGATGGAAGAACAGTTGCGGAGCTTATGCAGCTTGGAACAAAGATACTTACAAAAGAGGATGTTATGGATGGTGTAGCTGACCTTGTACACGAGGTGCAGGTAGAAGCCACTTTTCCTGATGGCACTAAACTTGTAACCGTACACAATCCTATACAGTAGGGAGGTTTATTATATGAAGATAGGCGAAATAATGGCTCAAGAAAGAGATATAGAGCTAAATAAGGGAAGAATTACGGCAGAGGTTACTGTAGTAAATATTGGTGACAGACCTGTTCAGGTAGGTTCACACTTTCATTTTTTTGAGGTAAACAAATTACTGAGCTTTGACAGAGAAAAGACTTACGGTATGAGGCTTGATATTCCTTCAGGCACGGCAGTAAGATTTGAGCCCGGAGAGGAAAAGACTGTTACATTGGTTGAAATTGCAGGCAGAAAGCGGGTATTCGGACTTAATAATTTAACCTGTGGTCATTGTTCGGATGTTACTAAAAAGGCGGCTTGTGACAAAGCATTGGAAAAGGGCTTTGTTTCAGACAGGGAGGTTTTATAATGTCAAAAATAAGCGGTGAAAAATATGCAATGATGTATGGACCTACAACAGGGGATAAAGTAAGACTTGCTGATACTAACCTTATTATTGAAGTTGAAAAGGATTATACCGTATACGGTGATGAGGCAAAATTTGGCGGAGGAAAAACATTAAGGGACGGTATGGGACAAAGTGTAAATTCCACATCAGCTGACGGCGACCTTGACCTTGTTATTACAAATGCCTTAATTGTAGATTACACAGGTATATACAAGGCAGATATAGGCATTAAAAATGGCAAAATATCAGCAATAGGTCATGCAGGAAATCCTGATATTATGGAAAATGTTACTCCGGGAATGACAGTGGGAGCATCAACAGAGGCGCTTGCAGGAGAGGGTATGATTGTGACGGCAGGGGGTATAGACTCTCATATTCACTTTATATGTCCTCAGCAGGTAGAATGTGCCCTTTATTCAGGCATAACCACAATGATTGGCGGCGGTACGGGTCCTGCAGACGGAACAAATGCAACTACATGTACTCCCGGTCCATGGAATATTCATCAAATGCTGTTGGCGGCAGAGGAATATCCTATGAATATGGGCTTTATGGGAAAAGGCAACTGTGGTAGTACAGCACCTCTTGAAGAACAGATTAAGGCAGGTGCAATGGGTCTTAAGATCCACGAGGACTGGGGTGCTACTCCTGCTGTTATAGATGCGGCATTAACAGCTGCCGATAGGTTTGATGTTCAGGTTGCAATACATACTGACACTCTTAATGAGGCAGGCTGCGTAGAGGATACCCTTGAGGCTGTAGGAGGAAGAACAATACATACATTCCATACGGAGGGTGCAGGAGGCGGTCATGCACCTGATATAATCAAGGCGGCAGGATTTTCAAATATACTGCCTTCTTCAACTAACCCTACAATGCCCTTTACACAAAACACTATTGATGAGCATTTGGATATGCTTATGGTTTGTCATCACCTTGACAACAAAATTCCCGAGGATGTTGCCTTTGCTGATTCCAGAATCAGACCTGAAACAATAGCGGCTGAGGACGTGCTTCACGATATGGGTATATTTTCAATGATGAGCTCCGATTCACAGGCAATGGGCAGAATTGGTGAGGTTATTACAAGAACATGGCAGACAGCTCACAAAATGAAAGAGGAAAGAGGTGCCCTGCCTGAAGAAACAGGAGATAATGACAATTTCAGAGTAAAAAGATATATTGCAAAGTATACAATAAATCCTGCAATTACAAATGGTGTAGCTGACTATGTAGGCTCTGTTGAGGTTGGAAAATTTGCTGACCTTGTAATATGGAATCCCGCATTTTTTGGTGTTAAGCCTGATATTATTATAAAGGGCGGTATGATAATTGCATCTAAAATGGGTGATGCCAATGCCTCAATTCCAACAACGCAGCCTGTAATGTATCAGCCTATGTTTGCTGCTCACGGCAGGGCAAAATATAATACAAGCCTGCCATTCAATATCAACATAGTCGTATGAAA
>CABVEG010000164.1 GCA_902497185.1 uncultured Eubacteriales bacterium
CTTCTTCCTCCCGATGGCGTCTACTTTTCAAGAGTGCTTCTTGACGGTAAGATTTATATTGGAATGTCCAATATCGGTGTAAATCCTACGTTTGGAGGAGAAGCACGAAAAATTGAAACTCATATATTTGATTTTGATGAAATGGTATATGGAAAAACTGCTGTAGTAGGTTTTTATAAAAGAATAAGAAATGAACGTCGATTCTCTGATATGAGAGAGCTTAAAAGTCAGCTTGAGGAGGACAAGGCTGAATGCAGAAGATATGCGTCAGAAGGACTGTTGGAGGAATATTTATTATAGAGGTTTAAAGTGAAAAACAATAAATTTTTAGGTTTGGATATTATAAGAGTTATATCAATGTTCTGCGTTATATTTCTGCATTGTGCATCTAACAGACTTAGGGTTGAAATGGGAAATACAGGCTGGAACATTGCTAATATATTGACTTCTTTTGCTACTTGTGGCGTACCTATGTTTTTTATGATTTCGGGAGCTCTTATACTTAACAGCAAAAATACATACAGTATAGGCTATACTTTAAAAAACAGGGTTTTAAAGCTTGCCGTGCCTATGGTTGTATGGTCTGTTATTGCTGTTGCTGTAAGGCTTTATACTGACAGTAATACGGCACTGACATTCGGTAATTTTGTCAGTGAAATTATTAAATTTTTCAATAGACCCGTAGCAGTACATTTGTGGTTTATGTATTATCTGATACCTATGTATTTAATATCACCTGCACTAAAGGCTTTTATAGATAATTCAGAGGACAAGGTGATTAAATACATACTTATTCTTTGGCTTATTGAAATATTGTCATTGACATTAGGCGGCATAGTTGAGGAAGATATACAGCAGACTCTTGTAAACATAGGTTTTATAAATAATATTGGATTTATAAGCGGTTATCTTGGATATTTTATATTAGGTTGGTATTTATTTAACAGAGAAATTAGAATATCAAATAACTGGCTTATATACATAGCTGCAGCTACAACATTATTTATTTCTGCGGGAACAAAACTTGTTACCGTGTATAATGGATTTTATACTGAAACTTTTAAGTCATACAGAAGCATATTTGTTGTAATACTGTCATGCAGTATGTTTTTGATATTGAATCGAATTTCAAAAGCCCCAAAGCCTATTACAAAGGCTATTTCTGCTTTGGCGGCAGTTTCTTACGGTGTTTATTTATCTCATAATGTAATTATAGACTTGTTAAACAGATGGGGACTTAAAAATCACAGTATTACAGAGGTTTTCATAACGTTTGTAATTGTTTCCGTTTTATCTGTAATTATTATAGGGATAATGAGCAAAATTAAATATATTGCTTATGCTTTTGCAGGTGTTAAAAAAAGTTAAAATTATACAAAAAAGTGCTTGCAATTTGTTGATATATGTGTTAAGATAATTCTTGTGTGTAATGCACATATGTTGTTATCCTATGTTCAGAGTTCGGAAGCTCCGACCTTCTCTTAACATAAGGAGATTATTAATTTATATGGAGGATTTTAGAATGGACAAGAAAGCAATTATTGCAAAGTTTGGTAGAAATGAAGCAGACACAGGTTCACCTGAAGTACAGGTTGCTTTATTAACTGAAAGAATTAATCACTTAACTGAGCATTTAAAGGAACACAAGAAGGATCACCACTCAAGAAGAGGTCTTTTGAAGATGGTTGGTCAGAGAAAGGGTCTTTTAAACTATATTAAGTCTAAGGATGTTGTTGCATACCGTGAACTTATTGCTGCTTTAGGTTTAAGAAAGTAATTATGGACAAAGCGTGGTGCTTCACCACGCTTTTGTTTTTACAATTATTAAAGTGATATATAGGTGATATTTTTAGTTTAAAAATGGGTTTATGCCATAAACGTATTTTTAAGCTAAAAATTACCTGTGTTCACTTTGATTATAATTTTATCAAGGAGGAAAAATTTATGAGTAAGATTTACAAAATGGATTTGGCAGGCAGAGAGCTTTCCGTTGAAATTGGCAAGGTTGCCGAGCTTGCTAACGGCGAATGTATTGTAAGATATGGCGATACAGTAGTTTTAGTAACTGCTACTGCATCAGAAAAGCCAAGAGCAGGTATTGACTTTTTCCCTTTATCTATTGACTATGAGGAAAAGATGTATGCTGTAGGTAAGATTCCCGGAGGATTTACAAGAAGAGAGGGAAGACCTGCAGAGCACGCTATTTTAACTGCAAGAGTAATTGACAGACCTATAAGACCTTTATTCCCTAAGGACTATAGAAATGATGTATCAATTAATGCAATGGTTATGGCAGTAGATCAGGATTGTTCTCCTGAAATTTGCGCTATGATTGGTTCATCCATTGCACTTTCAATTTCCGATATTCCTTTTTATGGACCTACAGGTTCTGTTTCAGTAGGTATGATTGACGGTCAGTATGTTATTAACCCGACTGCCGAGCAGAAAGGTAAGAGCAGAATGAACCTTACAGTTGCATCAACTAAGGAAAAGGTTATGATGATTGAGGCAGGTGCTGATGAAGTAACAGATGAAGAAATGTTTAATGCAATTATGTTTGGTCATAAGCAGAATATTGAAATTTGTAAGTTTATTGATGGCATTGTTGCAGAATGTGGAAAAGAAAAGCACAGCTATGAGGAGCACGTTGTTGACCATGACTTATATGAGGCTATTAAGGAATTAATTGGCGATAAGAGAATGGAAGAAGCCGTGTTTACTGATATGAAACAGATCAGAGATGAAAGAATTTCTGATATTGAAGCTGAATGTTGCGAAAAGCTTTTTGAACAGTTTGGTAATGATGATGAGGTTGAGTTTGAGGCTGTAATTGGTGAGGCTATTTACAAGTACGAAAAGGAAACTGTAAGAAGAATGATTTTAAGAGAGCACAAAAGACCTGATGGCAGAGCTCTTGACGAAATCAGACCTTTATCAGCAGAAGTAGATGTTCTTCCAAGAGTACATGGTTCAGGTTTATTCAAGAGAGGTCAGACTCAGGTATTAACAGTTACAACTCTTGGCTCTATGTCAGATGTTCAGAAGTTAGATGGTCTTGATGAGGCTGAAACAAACAAGAGATATATTCACCACTATAACTTCCCCGGCTTTTCCGTTGGTGAGGCTAAGCCTTCAAGAAGTCCCGGAAGAAGAGAAATCGGTCACGGTGCTTTAGCTGAGAGGGCATTGCTTCCTGTTATTCCAAGTGAGGAAGAATTCCCTTATGCAATCAGACTTGTATCTGAGGTTTTAAGTTCTAACGGCTCTACATCTCAGGGTAGTGTTTGTGGTTCTACACTTTCACTTATGGCAGCAGGTGTTCCTATTAAAAGACCTGTTGCAGGTATTTCCTGCGGTCTTGTTACAGGCGAAACTGATGATGACTTTATTCTTTTAACTGATATTCAGGGTCTTGAGGACTTCTTTGGCGATATGGATTTTAAGGTAGCAGGTACTCATGAAGGTATTACAGCTATACAGATGGATATGAAGATACAAGGTCTTACCCCTGAAATTATTAAGGGGGCTATTGCAAATACTCACAAGGCAAGAAATTATATTCTTGATGAGGTTATGCTCAAGGCTATTGCTGAGCCAAGAAAAGAATTGTCTGAATATGCTCCTAAAATTGAGTTTGTTCAGATTAATCCTGACAAGATGGCTGAGGTTATCGGCTCTAAGGGAAAGGTTATTAACAGAATTATTGAAGAGTCAGGTGTTGACAAGATCGATACTGAGGATGAAGGCAAGATCTATGTTGCATCTGCAAATGCTGATGCAATTAAGAAGGCTGTTGATATGATTAAAATTATTGACGAAGGTCCTCAGGTTGGCAAGATTTATACAGGTACTGTTACAAGAATTATGAACTTTGGAGCCTTTGTTGAAATTGCACCTGAAAAGGAAGGACTTGTTCATATTTCAAAGCTTGCTCACGAAAGAGTTGCAAAGGTTGAGGATGTTTTAAATGTTGGTGATGTTATTGACGTTAAGGTAATTGAAATTGATCATCAGGACAGAATTAACCTTTCCAGAAAGGATTGTATTCCAAAGCCTGAGAAGAAGGAAAAGATTGAGGAATAATCCATAATTTAAAAAATTTTAAAATTTTAAGCTGTCTGGTTTTTTATCGGACAGCTTTTTATATTTACCGTAATATGAAAAAACTTCAATTATAAAATTCATAGTATTGCAGAAACTATATTTATCAAAACTGCAGCTTTGAATACTTTCATTTTATAAGAGAGGAGGACTTTTATGAATATGAAGGCATTGGATTACACAGCACTTACCCTTGTAATTATAGGCGCAATTAACTGGGGACTAATTGGTTTTTTTCAGTTTGACCTGGTGGCTACGCTTTTTGGTGGCATGGATTCATGGATAAGCAGGATTATATATGCTTTGGTAGGTATTTCGGGTATATATACTCTTACCTTTTATGGTAAAATTGAACATGATATGGTTATGGGTAATCAACATTAGGGGAATGTCGGCATTTAGCCGGCATTTTTTTGCGCAAAGAAAAAGAAGATAATCTTAGAGTAATTGTTTTCATTTTTTGGTATGATAAATATTTAACAATGAAAAGTTGCACAAAATATGCAATATTTACAATAAATCTATGCAGATATTGGAAAAATGTATTACAGATTTAACCTCAATTACAAATTTGTTGTTAAAATTGCCAAAAAAAATGGAAAAAAACCTTTACATTAACTATTAATATGTGCTATAATATCATTACAAAGATTAATAATATAGTTTACCTGTTTATTTAGGATACATTCTTTGGTGATTTTTACAATAGGCTAATGGTTAGCTGATGGCTTTCTTGGAA
>CABVEG010000165.1 GCA_902497185.1 uncultured Eubacteriales bacterium
GGGTCTTGGCAACGGTATGAAGCTTGGTGTTTTAGTACTTATGTATTGGGGTGCAGCTGTAATGTGGTTTGTTGATGCAGCTGCTGAATATTTGAAATTGGGTGCTGAATATTTTACACCTGCCGTTGAGGATATGCTAAATGATACATATTTAGGACTTTCTGTTGTAGCACTGGGTCTTATAATATGGCTTGTTGTGCTATTTGTTAAGGACCCCGAAGGTGTTGTTAAAAAAGCCCTTATGAAAAAATAAATTGTAAAAGGCGGTTTTTGTAAAAGAAAACCGTCTTTTATAAAAATTGGAGGTTATTATGAACCTTAAAGATTTTTTTGCGGAAAATAATAAAATAGCTCTTGGTTTTTCAGGTGGTACAGATTCATCATATCTTTTGTATGCAGCCCAAAAATATGGTGCTGATATAAAAGCTTATTATGTAAAAACTCAGTTTCAGCCTGATTTTGAACTTGAGGATGCAAAAAGGCTTGCAAATGAAACAGGTGCTAAATTAACGGTTTTATATTATGATATTTTACAGTATGATGAAATAAGTAAAAATCCGAAAAACAGATGCTATTATTGTAAAAATAAAATATTCAAATTAATAAAGGAACAGGCATTGTCAGACGGCTATACAACAATAATTGACGGTACCAATGCATCTGATGCCTATGATGACAGACCAGGTATGAAGGCGCTTTGTGAGCTTGAAGTAAAATCACCACTTAGACTGTGTGGTTTGACTAAAGCTGATGTTCGAAGTCTTTCAAAGGAGGCAGGAATTTTTACATGGAATAAGCCTGCTTATGCCTGCTTGGCAACAAGGGTAAGTGCAGGAAATGAAATAACAGTGGACAGACTTTTGAAAATAGAAAAGGCTGAAAATATTTTATTTAAAATGGGCTTTACGGATTTCAGGGTAAGGCTGTATTATGATACAGCTAAACTACAATTTAATGAAAGTGAAATGGAAAAAGCCTTTAAAATGAGAAATGAAATTTACAACAGACTAAAGGTCTGTTTTGATGATATATTGATGGATTTGAAAGGCAGGCAAAATTATGAATCAAGCAGAAATTAAAAAATTGTTTGCTGATGTTGCAATAGGTAAAATATCGCCTGAAGAAGCAACACTGAAACTTAAAATAGAGCCTTTTGAAGAACTGGGCTTTGCCAAGGTGGATCATCACAGAGGTTTAAGGCAGGGAACAGGCGAGGTTATATATGGTGCAGGAAAAACTCCCGAGCAGATAATTGAAATTTCAAAGTCTTTAATTAATTATGGTCAAAAAAATGTACTTATAACAAGGCTGTCTAAGGAAAGTGCCAATATTATAAGCAGGGATGTGGATTTAAAATATTATGAAATTGGAAATATTGGCATTTTGGGAGAAATTTCACAGCCTGAAACCGAGGGTACCATACTTGTTGTAACAGGTGGCACAAGTGATATGCCTGTTGCAGAGGAGGCTGCCCTTACAGCAGAATTTTTAGGCAATAAGGTTGAAAGGCTTTATGATGTGGGAGTTGCAGGTATTCACAGACTTTTGGCTAATTCGGAAAGTATAATGAGGGCTAAGGTTATAATTGCCATTGCAGGTATGGAGGGTGCTCTTGCAAGTGTTGTTGGGGGCCTTGCTGATTGCCCTGTAATTGCAGTACCTACAAGTGTTGGGTATGGTGCGTCCTTTAATGGTTTATCTGCACTTTTGTCAATGCTTAATTCCTGTGCAAGCGGAATAAGTGTTGTAAATATTGATAACGGTTTTGGAGCTGCCTATACGGCAAGTATGATTAATCATATAGGAGAAAAATAGTATGAAAACATTATATTTAGAATGTAATATGGGAGCAGCGGGAGATATGCTTATGGCGGCATTGCTGGAGCTTCATCCTAATCAGGAGGATTTCATAAAGCGATTAAATGCTCTTAATATTCCTAATGTACATATAGAAAAGGCAACTGATAAAAAGTGTGGTATTACAGGTACTCATATAAATGTAACGGTAAATGGTATTGATGAAGATGAACATATGCACGACCACTGTCACAATAAGGAGCATCATCATGGGCATCATCACAGTGCTCTTAATGATATTGAGCATATAATAGGACATTTAAATTTGTCCGAAAAGGTGCATAATGATGTGCTTTCCGTTTATAGGATTATTGCCGAAGCGGAAAGCAAGGTGCACAACTGCAATATTGATAATATACATTTTCACGAGGTTGGTACAATGGATGCCATAGCTGACATTACCGGTGTATGTATGCTTATTAATGAGCTTGAGGTTGATGAAATCATCGCATCTCCTATAAATGTGGGTAAAGGTCAGGTTAAGTGTGCTCATGGTATATTGCCTGTTCCTGCACCTGCAACAGCATATATTTTAAGAGATGTGCTGGTTTACAGCAACAATATTGAAGGAGAACTTTGCACTCCAACAGGTGGAGCGTTATTAAAACATTTTGTGTCAAAATTTACGTCAATGCCTATTATGAAAATTGAAAAAACAGGCTATGGTTTAGGCACAAAAGATTTTGAAACAGCTAACTGTGTGCGTGCTTTTATAGGTGAAACAGAAGATAAGACCGATAAGGTGATTGAGCTTATATGTAATGTTGATGATATGACAGGTGAGAGAATAGGTTTTGCGGTAAGCAGGCTCTTTGACGGTGGTGCACTTGACGTATTTACAACACCGATATTTATGAAGAAAAATCGACCTGCTGTTTTATTATCCTGTATTTGCAGTGAGGATAAAAGGGATGAAATGATTCATCTTATTTTTAAACATACTACAACCATTGGTATAAGAGAAAATATTTCAAATCGCTATATTCTTGACAGGAAAGAAGAAATGGTAAGTACAGATTATGGTGATGTAAGAATAAAAAAATCAAGTGGGTATGGAGTTGTAAAAAGAAAGGCTGAGTATAACGACCTTGAAAAGATTTCAAAAGAAAATAATATTGATATATCGGATATTAAATGGTAGTGATGCAGGTGTTTTCAGCATATAGTTTAAGTCTTTGGTTTTTTTGAATAATATCTTCAAGTTTTTTAGGATAAAATTACATTTTGTATATATACAGTAGTACTATTTCAGCATATTTTTTTGCGAATAGGTTTAGCTAAAAAGCAGAAAAAAACGGAAAAAATAATTGTTTATTAACAGGAGGCTTTAAGTAATGAAATATACAAAGTTAGGTAATACCAATATTGAGGTTTCAAAGCTGTGCGTTGGATGTATGAGCTTTGGCAAATCCGGAACAATGCATGACTGGACTTTAGATGAGTGTAAAAGTGAAGAAGTAATAAAGCATGCACTTGAGCTTGGAATTAATTTTTTTGATACGGCAAATGGATATTCTGCGGGGACAAGTGAGGAATATTTAGGAAGAGCAATAAAAAATAATATATCAAGAGATAAGGTGGTTATTGCATCTAAGGTTTATTTTAATGAAGGTCGTCTTTCAAGGAAAGCAATTCTAAGAGAAATTGATGGAACCCTTGACCGACTTGGTACAGATTATCTGGATCTGTACATTATACATAGATTTGATTATGATACCCCTATTGAAGAAACAATGGAGGCACTAAATGATTTGGTTAAAATGGGAAAGGTGCGTGCTATTGGTGCATCAGCTATGTATGGCTATCAGTTTCACAATATGCAGCTTACGGCTGAAAAAAATGGTTGGACCCCTTTTTCTGCAATGGAAAATCATTACAACTTACTTTACAGGGAAGATGAGCGAGAGTTGATACCTATATGTAAACAGATGAATGTTTCACTTATACCTTATAGCCCTCTTGCAGCAGGACACCTCACAAGAGCTGAGTGGACATCTGATTCCTTAAGGGGTAAAACTGATCGAGTGGCAATGGGAAAATATGACTCTATGGAACAGCATGATATGTTTATAGTAAGGCGTGTAAGTGAGCTTGCTAAGAAATATGGTTGTAAAATGTCACAGATTGCTATTGCGTGGCAGTGGGCAAAGGGTGTGGCTTCTCCTATTATAGGAGCAACTAAAGCACAGTATTTGGATGATGCTGTAAGTGCATTGGATTTAAAGCTTACCTCAAAGGACATTGAATATTTGGAGGAACTTTATATTCCTCATCCTATTGTTGGAGCAATAGATAAAAATCCTGAACAGGGAGTTATGCTGTTGGATGAAAAGAAATAAGTAAAATATGATATTACATTTCTATAAAGTGTTAGGTAGAATTTGCTGAAATTTATTACAGAGGAGGCTGATACCTGTGGAGCTAAGAGTTCTCAGATATTTTTTAATGGCAGCACGTGAAGAGAATATTACAAAGGCTGCAAGACTTTTACATATTACTCAGCCAACTTTATCCCGTCAACTTATGCAGCTTGAAGAAGAACTTGGAGTAAAGTTATTCCACAGGGGAAAGTATAATGTAAGTTTGACTGAGGATGGTATGCTGCTTAAACGCCGTGCGCAGGAGATAATTTCATTAACGGATAAAACCTTTGAAGAGCTTTCCCATAAGTTTGGTGCTTTATCCGGGGAAATATCCATTGGCTGCGGAGAAACAAAAAGTATGGGCATACTTTCTGAAAAAATTGCTAAATTTCGTGAAGAACAGCCTTTGGTGCAATTTGATATATATAGTGCTATTGCTGACGATATTAAGGAACGAATTGAAAGCGGAATTTTAGATATGGGACTTCTTTCTGAGCCTGTGGATATTGGAAAGTATGAGTTTGTTCGTATGCCAATAAAAGAAAGATGGGGCATACTTACTAAAAGAAATTCGGAGTTGGCATTAAAAAAAT
>CABVEG010000166.1 GCA_902497185.1 uncultured Eubacteriales bacterium
TTTGCTTTAGAGGTTATGTTTTATAAGCTCTATGTTGCAGGGTGTCTTTTGTTATTACAGTATTGGATAAGGAGGGATTGAATATGGAGCTTATTGAAATTATGCAGAAGGCGGGAATGGCGGCAACAGAAGCAGGTAATCCCGTAAGTTTTGAGTATGGGACTGTAAAGAGTGTTAGCCCTCTTACTGTTTTTGTTAATGCCAAAAAGATTTTGGATGAAAATTTTCTTATGCTTACAAATTCTGTTAAGGATCATTATGTGGATATGGATGTTGGCTTTATGACAGGTATTGCAGGCTCTCCTTCTCACAGCCATAGTGTAAGTAAGACTTTAAAGGTTCTTGTTAAAAATGGTTTAAAAGAAGGGGAAAGGGTACTTCTTGTTCGTGTACAGGGCGGTCAGAAATACATTATTATTGACAGATTATCGGAGCATATTACGGAAGGAGAGGGATAAAATGATACCTGATAATATTGAGCTTATTAACGGCTTTACCATACGATCAAAACCTTCTTATACCTACAGGCTTTATGCCGAAAAGGATAGAATTAAGGGTAAAACCGATAACAGGGAGGCTATGGAACAGGCTATTTATAAAATACTTGGTACGGAAAGATATGACTATCTTATTTATTCCCATAAGTACGGTATTGAGCTTAAAGACCTTATTGGAGAACAGACAAGCTATGTAAAGGCTGTTTTACCAAGCCGTATTTCTCAGGCTCTTATGCAGGATAACAGAATTAATGCCGTAAATGACTTTGAAATTGATGTTATTGACAGAAATACTGTGGTTTGCAGCTTTTCAGTGGAAACGGAATTTGGTGATTTTAAGGTTAGTAAGGAGGTTAGTTATTAGTGTTTGAGAACAAAACTTTTGAATACATATTAAAGGATATGCTTGACAGGGTAAGCAGTTCTCTTGATAAAAGAGAGGGTAGTATAATTTATGACGCTGTTGCTCCTGCAAGTGCTGAAATTGCTCAGTTGTATATTGATTTGGAGGTTCTTATAAGAGAAGCCTTTGCAAGTACGGCTAGTATGAGTTATTTGGTTCTCAGGGCAGCAGAAAGAGGGCTGTCACCTGAACCTGCTACGGCTGCTGTTGCTTTAGGTGAATTTAATGTTGACGTTGGCAAGGGGGCAAGATTTAACATTGATTCTTTTAACTATGTGACTACGGAGCTTTATGAAATTGACAATGATACAGGCTACTATATTTACTATATGGAGTGCGAAACGGCAGGAACGGCGTCTAACGGATATGTAGGTACTCTGACACCTATTAATACTATAACGGGTCTTACTCATTGTGAGCTTATTGAAATTGTTACAAACGGTGAGGATGATGAGGATGTAGAGGTATTCAGACAAAGATATTTTGACAGTCTTAATTCTCAGGCCTTTGGCGGAAATATAGCTGACTATAAGGAAAGAGTTAAGGCTATTGAAGGTGTAGGCGGTGTAAGAGTATACAGAGCCGATGACTGGAATGGTGCAGGCACTGTAAGACTTGTTATACAGGATACTAAATTTAAAACTCCTTCCGATACCTTTATAGATGAGCTGCAGGAACGTATTGACCCTATACCTATTCAGGGAAGTGGTGAAGGAATTGCTCCCATAGGTCATATTGTAACTGTTGAGGGTGTTAAATCCGAGGAAGTAAGTGTTTCGGCTAACTTTGAAATTCAGGCCGGCTACACCTTTGAGGGCTTAAAAAGTGAAATAATGGCTGCCATAGGTGAGTATTTTGACGAGCTTAATGAAAATTGGGAAGACGAAGATGTTAATATATTAAATGCCAAGGTTGTTGTTGCAGGTATGTCCGTTGTAGGTGTAAAAAATATTACTGATGTGAAATTTAATGATGAAAGCGGTAATTTGGTTATTAACGGTGATTCTATTGCTATGCTTAAAGATGTGGTAAATAGGGGAGGTTGATATAATGGGCAGAATTATTAAGGTTGATGATTATTTTCCTTCCGTTGTAAAGGATACTGATGAATTTAAGGCTATAGCCGTTGCGGAAAATACAGAGCTGGCTCTCTTGAATGCAGAAATTATAAATGCTTTCAGAGAGCTTTTTATAGTTACGGCTGAGGCTTACGGTCTTAGTCTTTGGGAGAATATGCTTAATATTACTCCTAATGATAGTTATTCCGCTGATGAAAGAAGAGCTGAAATTATTGCAAGGCTTAATAACAGAACATTGTATACTTTTAGGAATGTTTATGCCCTGCTTGTAAGTTTATGCGGCGAGGACAATGTAATTATGGTGTACGACAGTCAGGCTTATACTTTGAATGTTAAAATCGGACTGGTAGCTAAAAAGATGCTTCAAACCGTTAAAAGTCTGCTTTTTAACATTACACCTGCTAACATAAGTCTTAATATTGATTTAATTTATAATACTCACGCTGCTTTAAGGGGCTTTACTCATGGGGAGCTGAGTGTTTATACACATGATGAGCTTAAAAATGAAGTAATTGGAGAGTAAGGAGGTTGTTTTATGAAATATTCTGAAAATTATGGCTTTAATCTGCCTGACCAGACAGATAATTATGATGTTGATGTGTTCAATGACAATATGGATAATATTGATACTATAATATATGGGCATATTACAGACAAATCGAATCCCCACGGCGTGACTAAGGCACAGATTGGACTTGGAAATGTTAATAATACAAGTGATGCGGCTAAAAACGTATTGAGTGCAACAAAGCTTACAACAGCAAGAAAAATTAATGATGTAAGTTTTAATGGCACGGCAGACATTACAGTATCAGCGAATCCGAAGCAGAATAGTCTTACTAATGAAAGTTTAAATGATGTGATAGATTTTGGTTTTTATTTTGCAGCAGGTGGAAATACGGTTACGGACTTTCCAACCGGAGCAAGTACTAATGGAACCACTGTAGGCGGATTTAGCCTTATTGTTGCACAGGCTGGCGGTGCAGGCAGACTACAGATATACACAAGTAAAATAGGTATGTGGTTTAGAATTGCTTCATTATCCGGAACAACTGCAAATTGGGAGGGTTGGATAAAAGTTTATAACAGTGTGAATAAACCAACAAAATCAGATGTTGGCTTAGGGAACGTAGATAATACAGCTGACATAGATAAACCAATATCATCTGCGGTACAAGCTGCTCTGGATAATTTAAAACGAGGGTGTATGGTGCGTGATAAAACAAATACGGGTGAAAAATTCTATAAATATGCATCAATATTGATCAATCTAAAGGGAGCAGACAGAACTATTGCATTTCAGGTATCCGGACGTTACTCATCATATAATAACAGGATGGGCGTCCTGAAGGCTATTGTAAGACAAGGCGAATTAGGAGCTGTACAGTCGGCAAAATTAGTGTGGGCATATGCCAACAGTGAGATCGATCCCGGTGATTTCAAAATGCTTTGCAAATCAAATGCTGATGAATCTATAGAGGTTGAGCTTTATGTCAGAATCAACAAATCTTGGCTGTCTTATAGCTTTGAAGTTATTGACGAGGGTGGTCTGACAGACCAAAAGAATTATTGGAGCCTATATAATTTGCCTGATGGTGTGGATTCGTTGCCAACCGGTGATGTAATTGATAGTGAGTTAAGTCCGTTGCTTAACCCTGTAATGAGTAGTATACCTTATTATACTTATGGTGATAAAATAGCAGAAGGATTGGATGTATATATTATTAATGAGCCTAGTACAGAAATGACCTTGAATGTAAATAAAGAATATAGCATAGGTGATAGCTTTGGAATAGTTTTTACTGCTGACTACAATGAATATAGTGCTAATTGGTTAACATTAATTTATGAAAACGAAACTATATACACTGGTAATCTTGTTGCGGCTGAAGGTGGTTCAGCAAGTATTTTTGAAGGCGGTGTGGTGTATAAAGTTACTCTAAACGGTAATACTGGGAGCGAATTTGGCAGATATATAGTTGAAATATCAGAAACAGGCACAGCTGTAACTATTGAAACGGACAGGACAATTAATATTAATGATGTATTTTTCTTAGATTTTAGTTACTCGTCAGGAACAATCAGCAATGGAGTGCAGCTGCAAACAAATTGCAATGGAACAACAAGCGCAGCTTTATATCTGTATGGCACTGATAATAAAAAGATCACATCAGTTGAAACAAACAGAATGTATCTTATAAAAAGACGTAGTAACGGATTTTATATGATGAAAATTGGATAGGGAGGTATTATAAAATGAAAATTATATTTAAAGATGGTACTATTTTAAATTGCTTGGCTGTTACAAGCTCTGTTGATTATGTAAGAGGTATAAATCGTAACTGCATTTCTTTTGCTTTTAATACTGATGAAATATCAACTGATAGATTATTAGAGCTGTTTAAGGACACTGATAAAACAGAAAGCATAACTGTAAGCAGTGATGATACAAATACATATGAGTATGTAGATTATGCTATTTTCAATGGTATGTCTATTACAGATAATATTATTAATGTTAATATGTGTCAGTTATCTTTATACGAAAAGCAGGAAAAAGAAAGAATTGAACAGCTTAATGATTTGAGCGAGGTTGTCGCTGATATGTTGGGAGGTGCACTGTGATGGACGAAAAATTAAAGGTGATTGTTTATGGTATTAAAGTCAAGCTAAAAAGAGGTGAAAGGCTGGAAGATATTTTAGCAAGATATACAAAGCTTTCTGATGAAGAAAAAGATTTTATCCGCAAATTGTAATTTATGTGACTATTAAAACCCCTCAGTCACTTCGTGACAGCTCCCCTATGAGGGGCGC
>CABVEG010000167.1 GCA_902497185.1 uncultured Eubacteriales bacterium
TAAGGCAGAAAAACTTGATAAGGCTCTTGATATTTGTACTCAGACAGAAAAGAAAATTCAGATTACAGGTCACGACGATGGCTGTACAAGCGCTGAATTAGCTGATTACATTATGGATACAATTAAGACTTTATAATATTATAAAATTAGAAATACCTCTCAAATTTGAGGGGTATTTCTGTTATTTATCAAAGTGTAAAAATTTCTTATATGTATTATCGACCAATATTGCTCCTAAAGGTGCAAAAATTAATATTGCAAGTACTGCAACAGTCAATATCTGATGACCGCAGCTTAATCCCATTGTAAGAGGAATTGCACCAATGGCGGCTTGAACTGTAGCCTTTGGGGTGTAGGCAAACATACAAAAAAGTCTTTCCTTAAAATTCAATCTTGCAGGGAGAATGGATATATAAACACCTATCATTCTTATAAGTAATGCACCTATTAAAATTATAACTGCACCAAAGCCGGACTTAGCTGCATAGCTTATATCAACAGCGGCACCTACAAGTACAAACAATATTATTTCTCCTGCTATCCAGAGTTGATTATATTGATTTGAAAGCTCCTTAGCTGTGTTTTCATTAAGTTTAAACAGTGTAATTCCCATTGCCATTATTGCAAGCAAGCCTGAAATTGGAAGTTTATTCTTTAAGCTGTTTTCAATAGCAATCAGTAAAAATGAAATTGACAGCATAACAATGAGCTTAACGGTAGTTCTTAATTCAAATCTTTTATAAAATTCATTTAAAAGTATTCCACAGGCAATACCCATCATTACTCCTAAAATAATTGATACAGGTATCTGAATAAAACTTACGGCTGAAATATTTCCTGTCATAGAAAGTGAAAGCAATGATGTAAACACAACAATTACAAACACATCATCAGCAGATGCACCTGCAAGTATAAGTTGTGGTATTGATTTTTTAGTACCATAGCCTTCCTCCATTATTTTAATCATTCTTGGTACAATAACGGCAGGGGATACAGCACCAAGGACAGCACCCATTAAGGCAGCATCAACATAAGATATATCAAATATTTTTGGAGCAATAAGAGTGGTAGCAGTTATTTCAAAGCAGGCAGGCACAAAGCACATAAGTATTGCAGATAAGCCTACCTTTTTTAAGTCGTCTATATTGAGAGTAAGTCCTGCTCTTGAAAGTATTATTACAAGGGCAAATTGCCTTAAATCAGCTGCAATATTCAGAACGCTGCCGTCTATTAAATTAAGGCAATACGGACCAATTATAATTCCCGCAATTATCATACCCATTAGTGAGGGTAGATGAAGCTTTTTAAATACTGTTCCTAAAAACAAGCCTGATAAAAAAATAATTCCAATTCCTGTAAGCATAATAAGCATCTCCTTTTATTTCA
Organism: uncultured Eubacteriales bacterium; assembly: GCA_902497185.1. Lineage (GTDB taxonomy): Bacteria > Bacillota > Clostridia > Lachnospirales > CAG-274 > Gallispira. The sequence continues at coordinate 1,387 of CABVEG010000167.1, forward strand.
GTATATCATAAATAAAAAATTTTTCAATATACTGTTATGAGGTGATTTTGTGATAAAAATAATTGTTAAATATAAGGTTTTACCTCAAAATTATGAAATTTTTGAAATACTGTCAGATAATTTTGCTATAATTATTGCTGATTTGGAAAAGGTAATTTCTGATGAAAATATAATTCAGTATGAAATTCCCGTAGGAACATATCCAATGCTTGTTGAAAGCAAAGCAAAAAGCTGTATTACCATAGCAGATAAAAATGTTGGAGGATTAACAGGCAAGGGTGTTATTATTGGTATTATAGATTCGGGAATAACATATAATCACAGGGAATTTGATGACAGAATACTTTATATATGGGATATACCAGGGGACAGGGTTTACACACAGGAGGAAATTAGGGAAGGTATTGATTTTCAGGATGTAATCGGTCATGGAACTGCAGTTGCAGGCATAGCTGCAGGTAATAGCGGCATTGCTTATGGTGCAGATATTATATCTGTGGCAATAGGCAGAGGCTCAAGTGATGATATAATGCGTGGTATTAAGTTTGTTGCTGATAAGGCTCGTGAATTGAACCGTCCTTTTGTGATTAACATATCCTATGGCACAAATTTTGGATCACACAATGGTCAGTCTCTTTTTGAACAGTATATAGATGAGGTAAGTGAAAATAATATTGCATCAATAGTTGTAGCAAGTGGTAATGAGGGGGATAAATCACATCATTACAGCGGCATTGGAAGCGGCAGGGTTGAATTTAGTGTAGGTAACAGTATAAAAACTCTTAAGCTGGAATTATGGAAAAATTTTCTTCACAGTGCTACAATAGAAATTATTTCTCCAAACGGAAATACTACATCTGTTTTGAGTGGAAGAGATATATTGTATAATCAAATACTTCAAAATACAAGGATAACAATTTCCATTGAAGTGCCAACACCAAGTATAATTGAAGAAAGAATAACATTTGAGCTTACGGGGCTTCAATATGTTGACAGTGGCATATGGCAGCTTATAATAAACACTGATAATGATGCAGTATATGATATATGGCTGCCTGTAAGCGAAGGTGTTGATGTAAACACAATATTTTTAAATCCTAATATATATACTACACTTACAATTCCGTCAACCTCTTTTAGAGCAATTACCGTAGGTGCTTATAACTCTGATAATTTTACCATTGCATCTTTTTCAGGCAGAGGAAATACAAGGGAGGTTGTGTTTACAAAGCCTGATATAGTTGCTCCGGGAGTAAATATAAGAACTGCCTCGAATACAGGGGGCTATGGCTATTTTACCGGAACAAGTTTTGCAGCGCCTTTTGCTACAGGTGTAGCGGCATTACTTATGGAGTGGGGCATTGTCAATAAAAATGATGAGGAAATGTATGGAGAAAGAATAAAGGCACTTATGCGAAAATTTGCTATAAGGGATAGTAACAGAATGTATCCTAACAGAGAATGGGGTTATGGCAGATTATGTTTTAAAAATATATATGATAATTTAGGAGGAATTATAGGTATGAGTGTGGAAGATGCTGCCTTATCTGAAGATTATGTAGCTTTAATATTGGATAAGAGTGATGAAATTTTCAGAAGAATACAAAATATGGGCTTTGAAAGCTGTGATTTGGACTTGGATAATTATTCGATTATGTATATTACAATTAGAGATTATGAGTCCTTTTTAACAAATCCAACTATAGGCAGCGGAATAAGGAGTGCTACACCTATTTTACTTGGGTTGTTGGATAAGAATGTTACTATACCTGAAGATTTATCAAGTGTTCAAAATCTGCCTGCTGATTACAGAGGCAACGGTGTACTTGTTGGCATTGCTGATACAGGTATTAATGTAAATGACCCTGCATTTAAATATGAAAATGGAGAAAGCAGGATATATTCAATATGGGTACAGGATGATGAGGAAAGGTCTGATGGTGTCTGCTTTGGCAAAGAATATAAAAGAAATGAAATAACAAATGGAGAAGTTAATATTACAGGAGATACACTTCACGGTACAAATATGGCAAAGGCGGCACAGAGAGTAGCACCGGATGTGGAATTTGTAATAGTAAAATTGAAAGAAGCAAAGAAATATTATAAAAACAGTCTTGGAATAGCTGAAAATGTAACAGCCTTTGAATCCTCTGACTATATGCTGGCTGTAGATTATATTTTAAAAAAAGCAGGAGAGGCACAAAGACCAGTAGCAATAATTACGGGAGTAGGGACTAATCAGGGCGGTCACGACAATCAGAGTATATTTGAAACATATTTATCAGGTGTTGCATTAAATAATGGTATAGCATTAACAACTGCTGTAGGAAATGAAGCTTTAAGTGCCAGACATACGGATTTTGAGATAAATAATGATTTAGGTTATGAAGATGTGGAAATAAGTGTAGGAGAAAATACAGAGAGCTTTACAATGTGGATGTGGAGTAATATAACTGACAGAGTAGACATATCCATAATTCCTCCTATTGGTAATGCAATAGGCAGAATTGAGGCAAGAAATAATTTTATTAGTACCTATACCCTTAACCTTACAAATACTACAGTAAGAGTTGAATATAGAATACCCCTTTACAGAACCAGTACACAGGAAACAATAATATCGATAAAGGGAGCGGTACAGGGTATATGGAAAATAAGAGTATTCGGCAATACAGTTTTAGGCAGAATAAACTGCTGGCTTCCTTTGTCTTATTTTGCGGAGAATTTAAAATTTTTATCACCAAGTGTAAATACAACTGTAGTTACACCATCTACAGCATTGTCAGTAATATCTGTTGGTGCTTATGATTCATTAAACAACAGAATGATAGCCTCATCAGGCAGAGGACCTACCAGAGATGGAAGATTAAAGCCTGATTTTGTTGCTCCTTCAAATTCCTCAACAAGCATAAGTGCCGCAATTTCAGCCGGAGTAGCAGCATTGCTTCTGGAATGGGGGCTTGTAAGAGGAAATAACCTTAACATAAATACAGTCAGCATTAAATCCTATATGATACAGGGGGCTGTGCCCTTAGGCAATGATATAGTACCTAATAATATATGGGGATATGGCGCCTTAAATCTTTATAATATCTTTGACAAATTATAGTAAATAGTGTAAAATAAAAAGATAGTTTTGTAAAAATATAAATAAGCTATTGACAAATATATTATATGTGATATAATTATTTCAGTTTATTGCTTTAATACGATAAAGCGATTATATAATGCAAGGAAGGACCGAAATATGTTAATAAGTAAATTACATACACCTGAGGGTGTAAAAGATTATTTACCTCTTGAGTGTGCATTAAAGAAGAAAA
>CABVEG010000168.1 GCA_902497185.1 uncultured Eubacteriales bacterium
GTTAATGGTACTGTTGTTGTAATAAGTTCCTCCAACCTTTATTTTTCCCTTTGTAAAATTAGCTGACTTACCGCTTGGATAATATTTAAAATATCCCTTTACCTCCATATTTGAACCGTCACTGTTCATATACAAATTTACATCTGAGTGATATTCATAGGCACCATCATAATATCCATCTATTAAAAGGCTGCCATTTACATAAATATTTGAATAGTATGAAGGAGTACTTCCATAATGACTAAAATTTCCCTTAACATACAATGTTCTGCCCGGATTTATGTAAAGGTATTTATTAGTGCTGGTGTGTGACATTTCATAATTTCCGCCTACTGTCATATCTCCGTTTATATTTACTGTTCCACTGCTTTGGGTGACATTTCCGCCTATAGTAATATTTCCCTTTATATCATCTATAGTTCCGCTACTAAATGATGCATTACCCGTAACAGAGCTGTTATCAAAATTAAATATACAATTTTGGGATATACTCATACTACTGCAGCTTATGCTTTGATTAACTGCATCTATAACATAACCCTCATTTTCATACCTTAATGTTATATTATTACTGCTTGTTATGCCTGATATACTTAAATTTGGAGAATATATATCTATTCCCGTATTGTTGACAATATTTACAACTGTTCCGTTTATGGTACTATTGTTGTAATAAGTTCCTCCAACCTTTATTTTTCCCTTTGTAAAATTAGCTGATTTATTACTTGGATTATATTTAAAATATCCCTTTACCTCCATATTTGAACCGTCACTGTTCATATACAGATTTACTGTTGAATATCCATCATAATACCCGTCTATTATAAGGCTGCCATTTACATAAACATTTGAATAGTAATTATAAGAATATGTATAATGATAAAAATTGCCCTTAACATACAATGTACTACCCGGATTTATGTAAATGTATTTATCAGATCTTGAAGATGATGACATTGTATAATCTCCGCCTACTGTCATATCTCCGTTAATATTTAATGTTCCACTATATTGGATGACATCTCCGCCTACTGTTACGGAGTCTGTAAACAAAACATCACCATTTATAGTTAAATCATTAACAACGTTAAGCTTAATACCCTTTATATTGTCACCTGTTGTTAATGAAAGTGATTTAAATGAAATGGGGTTATCCTCGGCATAGGTATATATACTGTCAGCCTTATTATAATAGTTATAAATACTTTTATAAGAATTAATAAGACTGTTGGCAGAGCTTATATAATTATTTACTGAGCCATAAAAAATAGATATTTTAGCATCACTTACAGATTGGGCAAATTTTTTACCAAATTCATAATCGTATATGGCTGTTTTATAAAAAAGCTCCCTTATAAGACATATAAACTCACCGTTATGAGCATAATCTGAAAATGAGGTGTAGCCATTTTTAAATGAAGCTGCCTTACTTTTTGCCGTAGAAATCAAAAGCTTTTCAAACAAAGCAATTCTCTCGGAATTTTTGTAATAGCTTGCAAGCTCATCTGTAGAAAAAAACTTGTCTGCAACATAGGTGCTCAAATCTCTTATATAAACAAGACCTCTCAAAGGTGTTGATTTTAAAAATTCATCATATGCATCATCTACATAGTCAAGTACAAGCCCTTCTACAGCCATACCCATATTTGACATAACATATGTAAATACTCTTGAATTTGTATCTGAATATACACTTGCAACGTCATTTAATGCTGCTTTCATATATGAATCACTTGTGTTTGATGCCATTTCCTTAAGTACAGTGTTCATATTATCGTTCATCTGATTTATTGTTTGGACTTTACTAAGCACATCTATTAGGCTTTCTATATCATCACAGGTATCCAATAATGTGCTCATATAGTCAACTATACCATCCATATATTCATAAGAATCCAGAATTTTCTTTAAAAAGCCGTTCCTTGTATCCTCACTTAATGCTTTAACTTCTTCCACAGTAGGCAAGATACCCACATCTTCATTGCTAAGCAGACCCCACTGCTTTTTAAAGGTTTCATTCAAATCACTGTATACTGCATCATAGTCATAGCTTGCCTTACTTACCGTAGACATAGACATATCCTTTGTTAAAATATCCATAATGAGCATTTCATCATAGTATTTTTTATTTTGCTGTATTTCAGAGGGTGCCCATGTCATTGCATTATATGTAGCTATAGATGCCTGTAATATGGGATCATCGTCCATATCCTCATCAATAAACTGCGCCTGCATAAAATAACAGTTGTCTGATGATGAATTTGAATTGTTAAGCATATAATTAAAATAAGTATCCTGATTTAAAAGCATATTTGCCTTTACAATAAAATAAATATCGTCAGAAAAACCGGTAGTATTACCTTCGGCAAAAACCAAATTTGCAGTGGTTGATAAAATAATTAAAATACACGTACATAAATATAACAGCTTCTTCAAATGAACGCCTCCTTTGCTTTAGTAATATAAATATACCTTTTGTCGAATTTTACGCTTTATTATATTAAAATATTAACATACTTATTATTAAAAGTAAATCCTAATTCTTAAATTTTTATGAAAAATTTTTTCCACATAAAAAAATACGGGAAGATTTCTCCTCCCGTATAATATAATACCGTATTAACCTGCGTTTTTGCTGCTTTCGTGGGGTATGGCTTTTCTTACTTTGTTTACTCTTTTAACCCTGTCAGGGTTATATACAAATTCAGGTGCTTTGCCCTGTGCAACGGTTTCCTCTGTTATAATACACTTTTCAATAGTATTATCAGAAGGAACAGTATACATTACATCATTCATAAAGCTTTCCACTATAGCTCTAAGACCTCTTGCGCCTGTTTCCTGCTCAATAGCCTTTTTAGCTATAGCCTTTAATGCCTCAGGAGTAAACTCAAGTTCAACACCATCTAACTTAAGCATATATTCAAACTGCTTTATAATAGCATTTTTTGGTTCTGTTAAAATTTTAATCAAAGCATCCTCATCAAGATTTTCCAAGGTTGCCACAACAGGCATTCTGCCTATAATTTCAGGTATAAGTCCAAATTTAACCAAGTCCTGTGGAAGAATATTTTTAAGCAGATTGCTGTGTTTAATATCCTCCTTACTCTTTACGTCAGCACCAAAGCCTATAACCTTTTTAGTTAATCTCTTGTCTATAATTTTTTCAATACCTGCAAAAGCACCGCCTAATACAAACAAAATATTAGTTGTATCAATTTGTATAAATTCCTGATGTGGGTGCTTTCTTCCTCCCTGTGGCGGAACATTTGCAACAGTACCTTCAAGTATTTTAAGAAGAGCCTGCTGTACGCCCTCACCGCTTACATCTCTTGTAATTGACGGATTATCTGACTTTCTCGCAATCTTATCAATCTCATCAATGTAAATTATACCTCTTTGTGCCTTTTCAATATCAAAATCAGCAGCCTGTATAATCTTTAAAAGAATATTTTCAACATCTTCACCTACATAACCTGCTTCCGTAAGACTGGTTGCATCAGCTATAGCAAAGGGAACATCCAGAAGTTTAGCCATAGTTTGAGCCAAAAGCGTCTTGCCAACTCCCGTTGGACCTACTAAAAGAATATTACTTTTTTGTAATTCAACATCAGTCCTGACATCCATGGCTAAAATTCTCTTGTAGTGGTTATAAACTGCTACAGATAAAACCTTTTTAGCATCATCCTGACCAATAACATATTCATCAAGAACCTCTTTAATTTCAGCAGGTGTAGGCAAATCATCACTTAACTCAAAATTATCGTTGTCTGCATCAAATTCATCCTTTAACATATTCTGACATAAACCTATACATTCATTACAGATATATACGTGTGGTCCTGCTATAATTTTTCTTACATCGTCCTGTGATTTACCACAAAATGAACACTTAATTTCTCCGTTTTTTGACGCCATCTTCTCTCTCCTTTATTGAGGCTTAGTTATAACTGAATCAATAAGACCATATTTAACAGCTTCTTCTGCTGACATAAAATTATCTCTTTCCGTGTCAGCTTCTATAACATCAAGTGGCTTGCCTGTGTTTTCAGAAAGCATTTTATTAAGTTTATCTCTTATTTTTAATATATATTCGGCATGGATTTTAATATCTGTTGCCTGACCCTTTGCACCGCCTAAAGGCTGATGAATCATAATTTCCGAATTGGGGAGAGCATATCTCTTGCCCTTTGCACCGCCTGCAAGAAGAAAGGCTCCCATACTTGCTGCCATTCCTACACAAATAGTAGATACATCAGGCTTAATATACTGCATTGTATCATATATTGCAAGACCGGCAGTAACTGAACCACCCGGGCTATTGATATATAAATTTATATCCTTATCAGGGTCATCAGCAGCAAGAAAAAGCAACTGTGCCACAACAAGACTTGCTGTAGTATCATTAACCTCTTCACCTAAAAATATTATTCTGTCCTGTAAAAGCCTTGAATAAATATCATAGGATCTTTCTCCTCCTGCGGTTTTTTCAACAACAATAGGTACCAAACTCATCCATATACCTCCCAATAATTATAATTATGCTTCCTTAGCAGTTTCCTCTACAGCCTTTAAAGCCTTCTGTCTGAGTATATCTGACTTAACTGTGTTTACAAAGTCCACACTCTTCATAATCTCGTCAGCTTCCATATTGTAAGCCTTGGCAACCTTTTCAGCCTCAGTCTTAATATCCTCATCAGTA
>CABVEG010000169.1 GCA_902497185.1 uncultured Eubacteriales bacterium
ATAATACAACATGTATCTGCCTGATGTTCCTCCCATATACGGAGATATGACAGTTGAGGAATACCTTTACTTTGTTTGTGACTTAAAAAAAGTAAAGAAAAGTGACAGGGATTTTATGATCAAGGATATTGTAAGCACCACAAAACTCGGCGATGTTTACAAGCGTATTATTAAAAACCTGTCAAAGGGCTACAGACAGAGAGTAGGTGTTGCACAGGCACTTGTTGGTGACCCTGACGTGCTTATACTTGATGAACCCACATCAGGTCTTGATCCCAAGCAGATAATGGAAATGCGTGACCTTATTAAAAGACTGGGCAAAAAACACACTGTTATATTAAGCTCTCATATTTTAGGAGAGGTAAGCGAAATATGTGACAGAATAATAATCATAAACAAAGGCAAAATTGTTGCCAGCGACACAACAGAAGAGCTTTTAAGTATGGCAGGAAATTCAGCACAGCTTGCAACAATAAAGGGCGACCCTTACAGAGCTGTTGAAAAGCTTAATCAATGGAGTGCTGTATCATCTGCCACAATAGAGTCTGACAATGGCGACGGCACTTATGATATAAAAATTTATGGCAATGAAGGCTCTGATATAAGAGAAATTATATTTGTAACAATGGCAGAAGAAAAAATACCTATACTTATGCTAAAGCCTCTTACAAGCGGGCTTGAAGAGGTATTCCTTAAGGTAATAAAGGGAAGTCTTGACAACGAGGCAGTTAAAGCAGAGGAAGAACTAAATATAGCTTTTGCCGAAGGCGGCGCCGAAAAAGAGGAGGCTGAGGAATAATGCTTTCCATATTAAAAAAAGAACTTAAAACATATTTTAATACAATTACAGGCTATGGCTTTTTAGGCTTTTTTGTACTTATTACGGGATATTTCTTTGTATCACAAAACATTGTTGCGGCAAATGCCAATTACAATGATACACTTGCAGGCTCAATGATAATGTTCCTTATACTTATACCAGTGATTACAATGCGACTTTTTGCAGAGGAAAAAAGGCAGAAAACCGATCAGCTTCTGTTCTCTGCACCAATTACTGTGCCTGATATTGTAGGAGGCAAATTTTTTGCAGCAGTTATACTTTTCCTTATAGGTATGGCTATTACTCTTATTTTCCCCCTTACTCTTTCACGTTTTGGCAACATAGATTGGGGTATGACCCTTGTGGGTCTTTTCGGTTACTTTATGATGGGTACCTGCCTTATAAGTGTCGGACTTTTCATATCAGTGCTTACTGATAATCAGATAGTAGCAGCAGCAGCTACATTTGCAGCAGTATTTTTACTTCTTATGATGGATAATATTTCTTCATCTGCTCCCGTAACCGTTGCAGCATCACTCATATTTATAGCTGTGGTTATACTTGGTATTTCTCTTATTATTTACAGCAGTACAAAGAATTTACCTGCCGCAGGTATATTTGCCCTTTTATGCTTTGTTGTAACAGGTGGATTATATTTATTTAAGCCTAACCTTTTTGACGGCGTTATTGTCAGTGCTTTAGGTTGGTTTTCAGTTCTTAACCGCTTTGAAAACTTTTATATGGGTGTGCTTTCCATATCAAATGTAGTTTATTATATTACCTTTTCACTGGCATTTCTCTATATTACCGTTAATGTTATTGAAAAGAGAAGATGGAGCTAGGAGGCAGCTATGAATAAGCTATTTAATGACAAAAGATTTAAGTATGGTACATATTCCGTTGTTGTTTCACTTATATTTATAGCCATACTTATAGTAATTAATTTAATAATAGGGCAGTTTGACAAGTCCTTTGACTTTACCGAAAAGGAAATATTTTCCCTTTCCGATGAAACAAACACAGTACTTGACAATATAAACAGTGATATAAATGTATACACCCTTTTTAAAACAGGCAGTTCAGACGCAATAATAGGCAGAATAAATCAGGTTATTGATAAATATACTCAAACAAACAGCCATATTAAAGTTGAAAACAGAGATTTATATCTTCACCCCGATTTTGCCAAAAAATATGCGTCTGAAAACGTAAGTGTTGATGTAAACAGCATCATTGTTGAATCAGGTGACAAGTTCAAAGTTGTAAACTACAGTGACTACTACAATGACAGCGGTGTTTTAAACCTTGAATCAGCTCTTACAAGTGCATTGCAGTATGTAAATATGGAGATTTCTCCTAAGGTTTACTTTATTACCGGTCACGGTGAGCCTGACAGTCAAAATTTCACCTCACTTAATGACCAGCTTAAACTTGCAAACTATACAACAGCTGCAATTAATCTTATTTCAGAGGATATACCTGCTGACTGCTCTGTACTTATGATTACTCCCGTTGACAGGGATTACTCTAAAGAGGAGAGTGAAAAGATATTAAATTATCTTAATAATGACGGAAGAGCATTTATGCTTTTAGGCGGTGTTGATATAGCAAAATGTCCTAACCTTATGGGTATTGCAAACACCTATGGTCTTACTCTTGATGAGGGTTATGTATATGAAGGCAATGAAAGCTCATATATGATATATCCTTATGCGGTATTACCTGAATTAAAGGACCACGATATTAATTCAACGCTTATTGCTAAGGACTATCATACCCTTGCTGTTGCCTGCCAAAACGTAAAAAACACCGATGTGCAAAAGCAGGGACTTGTAACCGAGCCTCTTCTTACAGCAAGCAATAAGGCTTATATTAAAGCCGGAAACAACCAATCAGCCAACAAGGAAAAGGGGGACATAGAGGGACCTTTTAATATAGCCGTTGCAGTTACCGACTCAACATATACTGACAAGTCCCATACAACAAAGCTTGTTGTATCAGGATGCAGCTATTATCTTATTGACCCAAATACCGATTCAATGGTTAACAATGCCAACTCTACATTTGTTGTTAATGCTATTAACTGGCTTAATGACAATGCAGACAGCATATATATTGCGCCTAAGAGCCTTGAAACATCAGCTATAGTTGTAGATGCAGGCTCCGCATCTAAAATCAAGATAATGAGCTGGTTTGTAATACCCGGCATATTATTTGCCGCAGCCTTTATTGTCTGGATAACAAGGAGAAACAAATAATGAAAAAGAAGTTATATATGTTAATCGGTGCTCTGGTTATACTTGCAGTTCTTTTCGGTATTTATCTTTTTATGACAAGCTCCGCACCTGATGAGGTAGAAAGTGAAATCACCGATACTGCAATGGAGGACTTAGGTACACAGATTGTAAAATCTGATGATGTAAAGTCCTTTAGCCTTAAAAATTCACAAATAAGCCTTAATTTTAATAAAAAAGGTGACAGTTGGTATATTGATGGCTATGACAACAGCTTTAATAACTCTGCCATAGCCAATATGGCAAGTGTACTTACAAGTCTTTATGCTGACAGCCTTATTGAGGAAAATGCTGAAGATATGACCAAATATGGTCTATCAGAGCCATTAGCCGTTATATCAAATGGTGATGTAACAATAAATGTTGGTGCAATTACTACGGATAATAAATACTATTATGTAAGCATCAATGACAGCAATACAGTGTATATGGTTAATTCTGCAAGACTTAATTCTCTTTTATATGGCTTTAATGACATAATTGATAAATCCCTGCCTAAAATAGATACTAATTCCGTTCAGGAAATTTCTATTGATTTCAATGATGAGTCAGGCAAACGGGATATTGTTATTAAATACGACAAAGACAATCCTATTGCAAAGGAATATTCAGAAAAAAACGGTCTTGCTACTCTTGTAATGGAAAAGCCTGTAAGCAATATACTTGTATATCCTTACAACCTGCAATCAAGTATACTTAAAAATTCCGACAGTATTAACATTAAGGATTTGGAAAATATTAAGCCTTCGGATTTAAAGCAATACGGACTTGACACTCCTTTATGTACAATACACCTTGCCGATAATGACAATGATATTAATATTAGGGTTGGAAATGTAATCACAAATGAGGATGATACCCAAACAGCTTATGTTATGGTAAATGGCAGACCTGAAGTGTTTACAATGGATTACAGAGCAATAAAGCCCTTTGTTGAGGCAAAAATTGCAGACTTTGTTGAAAAATTCGTTTCTCTTTATCAGCGTTCAAATGTAAAGAGTATAAGTATTGAGGGCAGCAGTAGTTACGATATTCAGTTTAAAGCTGAAGGTGAAAATGACTTTAGGGATGTTGACGGTGTATCAAAGGATTTTAGAAACACTTATATAAATAATAATCTTGTGGATAAAGAAACATTTACTGATTTTTATGAACTTATTGTAGGAATTGGCTTTGATGAAATTATAAACAGAACAGAACCTGAAAGTAATGCAGAGATTACAATTACATTTAATCTTATGGACGGCAGTAAAGAAGTTGATAAATATTACAACTATAATGACAGCTTCTATGTTGTAAATAAAGATGAAGGAAGCTCAATGCTTGTATCTAAGCAGACTGTAAGAAGGGTACTGAGTGAAGCCGAAAGACTGAGTAAGTAATTTTAATTTAAATTAATGTTTAACGTAGCAAACAAATTATAACTTTGTCTTTAAAGCTAAGTACAGCGGACGTGCAATGCACGCCCCTACAAGCTTCATTGACTTAAATGTAGGGGCGACCAGTGGTCGTCCGTTGTAACTACAAAGATAGGCTAAATTATTGTTTATTTCACCAAAGGTGAAATAAACAATAATTT
>CABVEG010000170.1 GCA_902497185.1 uncultured Eubacteriales bacterium
CCGTTTTCAAAGCGTTTAGAATATATTTGTCCTTTCTTTAACTCGCTTGTTACCTCTTCCCCTGCTATGTATTTTAACAGTTCCGGACCGTTACCGAAAAGCGTTGCGTTCGTACCGTTTAGAAGAATATGTCCACGACGCAAATTACCTTTTAACCCACTTACTACGTCATCACGAAAATTAGCGTATAGAGCTGTACTGTCAAAAGTCGTGTAACTCATTAGCAAGCGAAAAATAACTTCAGCGCGCTCGGCAAGCCCATCGGGAACTTTCTTTTCTTCTCCGTCCTTTTCTCTTGCATAAGCGTCGGTAAAGTGGTAACGCATAAATTCCACGTCGTTACGGATAAGGGAGATATAATCAAAGCTCGGCTTTAATAATTCTTCCGCTTGCGCTTTATCAAGCCCCAACGTATTGAGAAGTTGATAACTGCTTTGCACCATATCGCCGTGAAAAAATTTCGTACTCTTATCCCATTTGACCACGCCGAAACTGCTAGTTGCATTTTCCGCCCATTTGCGGATATTTCCTTCGGACAGACCACCTGCGAATTTTAGATACTTCAAGCTGTTGGGCGTTGTTACCATTACGATCTGACTTACGTCGGTTGCAAGAGTAAATCCCCTTGTTTTCAAATCTTCAAGCGTGATATTTTTATCTTTTATCCACTTTTGAAGTTTAGTACGGAAAGCGCAAGACTTGAAGAACTTGTTGCGCAGGAGCAGCATATGCTTGTCCGCATAGCCGTTTATAAACACGCTCTCGTCCAAAAGACTTTCGCCGTCCCAGATATCGTTGGTGATTTGCGCTTGCTTCTGATCGGCGGTCAGCTTCCCGTCCTGCAATTCAACCGAAACAACATCTTCAACAAACGTGCTTTTATAGTCGGGAACGAAGAGAATACCGTCCAGCGGAATTTCTACCGTGCCTTTGATACTGCTGAGAGATAACGCTTTATACGATTCCCACGAGGCAAGGTCTGTTTGTGGTTTCAAGCCGCACTCACTCCATTTTGACATTGCTTTATACAGCCGCTCGTCAATGAAAAGGCACTTGCCTTCTCTTGAACTGCCTGCACTGCGCTTGTATCTTACATAGTGAACGCCGTCTAAATAAAAGCCGTTTTCGTAGAAATGCTTCCGCAACTCTTTAATTTTTACAGGCTTGCCGTTTTCAGGCTTGTACGTATAATTAAATTTTAAGTTTATTGCGGCAAGGGTATATTCGTTTTCGCTCTTATCTTGAAAAGAAAATTTTTTACGACAGATACGCTTATACGCCTTTTCAAGCTCAATCAAGTCTAACGAATAGTCTAGATAGATTTTGAACAAACGAAAGTAGGCGTCGCTTTTGTTTTCAGGCATTTTATACCCAACGTTAACGCCGTTTTCTTGCTCGTGCCGATAAATATCCGCCGCCTCAATTGAAATAATCCTATACCCTTGTTTCATTTTAACCTAGTCCTTCCATTGTTTGCCCTTATTATATCATAGTAAATATGACACCTTGCGTCATATATTATATAAAATTTCGCTAAAGATAGCAACGGTCAAACGTCCAAGTTTTGGAACATCTGACCGCTTTTGTAAAAGATATAGTTAGTAATATTTTGATTTATAAAAGTTTTTTTGACATATCTTTAACGAGAATCAACTCATTATTGTTTGTAAAGTTTCTAATATAACCAACATAATTTAATTTTTTTAATGTTAGAATTGTCAATAGTTCTTTGGCTTGTTCACTTGCAGTATGCATTTCTTCAATATCGACTAACGCGCCGTGCACAACTTTTCCTCTAATAGTAAACACGTCTTTGTATCTATCGTAATCTATTTTATATTTTTTTAGCAACCGCTGCACTTTCTTTCCTATACCAATTTTATTTAAATCTGGGAATTTAGATTTAATGCTTTGGGGTACATTTTTTACAGCATTTAGAGCTTTTAATATTGGCTTAAATTTTGATTTTGATATTATGACAGGCTTTTGACCAACTTCAATATTGGAAAACATTTCAATATATGTAACATAACTAACAAAATTAAAATTTAAATAGCTATGAATAAATAATATTGACAACACTTCATTCAATCTGTAATTTTCTTTTAATAAGAAGTATCGATTTAGCATTTTAGGTAGTTGCTTGATTATAGCATCTGTATCATTGTAACGATAATCAACATTGTAAAAAGGAAAATTTGTTTGATACAAAAGACTTTCATCAAGCGGAGTAGGTGCAATATATTCTTTTTGGGAAATATAATTGTCGCTAAAATGGCTTTCTCCCAATTTTACTAGTTTTGTTCCTATTATAAAGGAAAGGAATGTTGAAATATCAAATCTAGTATCTTCATTTGGAATTTCGCCCCAATCTGTTCTATATTCTAATGCATATTTCGTAAAAGGAGTATCTTTGTTTGATGATTCAATAAGAATAACTTTGAATTTATAATTTTTTAGTTTTATCCAAAAAGAATTTCTATTATAGTTTTCGGCACGGTTTTGAATTTTAAAAGATATCTTTTTCCCATCTCTATAAATAATTGTTTCTTCGTCTGTTTTCGATGAAGAAACTCCACTGTAGAAACGAAGTTGATTTCTACATCCGTACCATTCTTTTAATACTTCGGTTTTTTTATCAGATGTAAAAATAACCCTATACGAACAAACACGAGTTTCTATGTAGTCTTTGGAGTATGAACGTGTTTCTCCATTAAAATTAGAATTATTAAAAACCATAGTATTATATACTGCTCTAAAAAATTGGTCTTTAATTTTTAATTCAATGTTTAGATTAAATGTTTTCTTTTCGCCTTTTATTATTTCAGAATGTATCGGTTGTTTCGTGTAAAATCGCAAACTAAAAGTTCCTGGCTTATTTCGCTTTATTTCAATTCTATCGAATTTTATATATGAAAGCTTTAGTTTTCCGTTAACTAATATATCCGCTACAACATTTTCTATCGGTTCTAATGGTTCCTCCCATTCAAAAAATGTATACTCTTTCAACATTTTATCTCCAACCGTAAAATCTTCGTACATTATAACTCCTTGTCATTTGATTGTGTTTGCAAGTAGTGGGACAATTATGCTTGCAACTTGAATGCCTTGTTCTGCAACCCACTTAAAAAAGTCTTTAATTTTAGTCCATTTGCTTTTTTTAGATTCTTTTGATTCAACAATTTCCTTAAGCTTTTGTATTTTAGCAAGGACTTCTTTTTCTTGCTCATCAGGAAGGCAAGCGTCTTCAACTTGCTTTATTGCTTTTTCAATTTCTATAGAAATATCAATATTTACATTCGCAGTAGCAGTTGCTATGTTATTTACAACAACAGTTGGATTGCTCTTCTTGGTCGAAGGTACTGCTTCCTTCTTTTGCAATAGCGATTCAGCATATTGTTCCAATTTTGCAATAACACTTTGTATAACCACGTCATCAACTGTTGTTTCTGTATCGCCAAAATCGATATCTAAAGCACTTTTCCTTACGATAGAATCTTTTGCAACGGAAATTAGCAAGGGATCGAGTTTAATATAATCCCCGTAAGAAAAATATACTTTTGATATAAATTGTTGTCGAGAAGAATAATCTTTACCAACACCCTTGCCTTCGTTTATAACATCAATAATTTCGTTTGCCAAGGAATAATTGCTACTTTGAGCAATCATACCTTCAAGAACAGATTTGATTCTATCAATATCAGATAGCATATCTTCTTTTTTAGAAGCGTTATCGTACATGATATCAACACCAATTAGTAAAGAAGGACTTGGATAATCTTTTCCTAAAAAGTATGATAAGTTCTCGTCTAAATGATAAATTTTTCTTGCGTCAGGTGTCTTTTTTAAGATTTCCAATTCGCTTAATGCTTCTCTAATTTTTTCGAGTTGCTTAAATGTCATAATTTACTCCATAGGTTTAATTATTGATTCGATAAAAAACCACTCATTAACTTATTGTTCTTGTAAAAGTTCGGGCAAATCAATTCTACAAACTGAATACTCAATATTCCATCCTTTATATGTAATACCGTCTATTTCAGTTTCAACCTGATAAAATCCGTGCGGATAATGATATTCAAATTTACAATTAAGCAAATAAAAATTACCAATTAAATCTTTACACTTTAACTGAATGGACTTCAAAATATTTGCCGAATTAACAAGCCAATTTTCGGTAGTTTTTACCCAAGTTGATTTTCCCCTTTCAATTAATATATCTCCGTGAAAAACATGCTCTTCTCCATCAACAACGATAGATTCAATAATAATACACTCTCTTGAAAGATTTTTAACTGAAAAATCATTTATTTTATAACAATAGAACTTGTTGTTAGAAAGTTTTTCCAAATCTTGTTTTTTATCAAAATCTAAACCTTGACCAAAATGAGTATTAACTGCACCAACAGCATTTTCGGGAAGGTCTAAACGGAGATACGGGATAAACTGTTTACGTTCTTCTTCTTTACGTTCCTTTTCAATGCGTTCTAAATCGGCTTTTCTATCCTTATTATTGCTTTTAATAGTCCACGCAACACCAACAAGAGTGAGTAAGCCACCATAAACAGCAGAGATGATAGGGATTAAAATTTCTTGCAAACTACTATTCGGAATAATATAAATCAAATATACCAAGTTAAAGCCGCC